>DGOD01000144.1 GCA_002389265.1 Gammaproteobacteria bacterium UBA4475 | reverse complement strand
CCCAGAGCCCAGAGCCCAGAGCCCGCTTAAGCGAAGCGTGGTGACGAATAAGTCTTGCAAGGCGAGTGTTGAAAGAAGCTCGTCGCTCCGGTCAAGTTAGTTCGGCTTTGGTTGTTGCAGGGCTTTTGGGCCGTTGCTTTCCCTTTTAATCGGCACACTTGTTGACAGAAACGGCAGTCAATAGCGAGTTCCCTGCGAAAACCGAACGATCATTGTTGCGAAATAATTTCATCGACATAATCAGGCTCCAATTGATTGATTAATGTTGAGGCTTGGGTCATGAAGTTAAACGCCATTAAATTAAGTCTGAAGCAGTGGTTCAGCGCTGCTATTCTTGTCAGTTTGTCTGCCGGTGCGCAGAGTGAAATACTTGAGGTTTATCGTTGGCAGGCTACGCCAGGTATGGGTGCGCAGATGCTAGAAACTTGGCGTGCGGCTAAAGCTATTCATGAAGAAGCCGGTGCGAAGGTATACGCTTTTCAAGGTGACGTGGGTACGAACTTACATGTCAATTATTTGATGCGTTGGAATTCAGAAGCCGAATGGGGTGCATCCAAAGATGCATTAGCGAAAAGTTTGGCGTGGCAGGCCTTGTGGGCCAAAGCCGGCGCAGAAAACGCCGCGACTCTGCAGTGGAGCATGCGAGTTAGCAATCTCGATTCAAGTGTGAAGGCTGACAGCTTCGATGAAGGAAAAGTCTTTGGCGTTTTTATCTGGAAGCCAGCCCCGGGACAGACCGCCAAGGTGATGCAGAATTTTGCCAAAGCGAAGCAGATTCACACCGCCCTAGGCGCGCGAGTTGAGTCTTATCTTGAGGGCGTCGGTGGCGTCGGCAATTTGCACTATACCATGGCCTTCAAAAACTGGGCGGCGATGGCTGAATTTAATCAAAAACTGGCGAACAGCAAGGCCTGGGCTGACCTGCGGGCCGAAATTGATCCCGAGAGCTCAACTTTGATTGATAGCTTTACTGGTAGCTTGATGCCCCTATAGGTTTCGATAACTTAGGCGCCTCTTTGAGGCGTCTTTTACATACGGCATGTGTGGTACTTTCAATAGTCCCTCGGTCCCTTGTGAATGGTCCCTTGTGGCTTCATTAATGAGGGAAGGAGCAGGGAACTATCTGAGTGTCTTGTTTCTGACTATCAGTGTGGAGAAGTTCTTATGTTGAAGAAAAGCTTGATTGGCGGTTTGGTGTTGTCGGGTTTGCTGGTCGGCTGCGCACCAGCTGAAGACCCCGTTGAGGGGGTGACCTTGGCCATGCCCGAGCCTGTGGCGATTCGCTATAACGAATTCATATGGTGTTCTAATGGTCCAAATTTCAGTGCTGAAAACCTAGCAAAGAATTTTGATTTCTGGGTTGATGGTATGCAGAACACCTTGCAACAAAAGCGTCTGGCGGCAGTTAGTCTGACCCCCAGAGGTTGGTCAAATGACGATTTCGATAGACTGCACCTAATGATGTGGCCTGATAAAGCCGCTCGAGATGCGGGCTGGGCAGCTTATGCTGATTCTGGGCTGGAGCAGGTCGAGGCGGCAGCATTCCCGGGCTTGGAAAAATGTGGTGGTGATGATTGGCAAGATGTTTTTGGCTTTAATGTTTACCAGCCAAGGCCACCGGCCGTGATGCTGGATCTAGCCACAGATAAGCCAGTCGTTGGCTATCGGTTTTGCGCGATGAATGAAGGTAAAAACCGTGCTGACTTGCAGTCAGTCATCTATGATTCATTTATTCCTTATCTCGATGCGTTAGCGATCTCTGAAGGTCCTTCTGCGTATAATTTTCTGATACAGGTCCCAGACTTTGTTGTTGAGAGTAGACCAGGAATTGAGGGCGAACCGGTAACCTGGGACTATGTGTGGACTAACTCTTGGCCTAGCGCTGCCGCCTATGAAGCGTCGAATGCGACTTGGTCGGTTCAAGGGCAAGCCCTGCAAGCCGCTTTTGACGCTGTAGCCACCTGTAGTCAGGAGCAAGCCTACGATCTGACGCCGATAATGGCAGCCGCAGAGTAATCGAGAAGCTAGGCTTTGCAGAGGGTTAGCCTGTGAGGCCATTGATATAGTGATACAGAGATATCAATGGCCTGCCGGGTTCGGTTGATCTGCAAAAAACTGATCGTTACTGAACACATGACGATACCCCTCGCAGCTGTGCAGTCACCGGTCACTCTTCCTTAAGAATCGCCATTTAACCTCGCCTTTACTGCTTCTGTCGTTGCCGCTGGAGAATTTTCTCAGGCTCAGCGACATTCAATGCTATGGAATAGACCAGTAAATTCAGTAAGCTGCCCACAGGAAATCCGATTAACGATATGAGCTATCTGTGAGCCCTATGACAAGTGATACCATCCCATCTCAGCTAAATGCACTATTGCCACAACTAGGCGCCGATGCTGTCAAATTGCTAATTCCCTACTTGACGCAACTTGAGGCGGAAACGGGTCGCGTGCTCGTTAAGCAGGGCGATAGTGGCGCAGATGTCTATTTTTTACTGAATGGAAAATTTTCCGTATTCGAGAAAATTCAAATCAATAGTTCCGATGTGGTGTTGAACGTTGCGACATTCCCGGGTCCAGGTGTTTTGGGTGAAGTGAGCATCATGACAGCGACAGAAAGAACCGCGACGGTGATCGTCGTTGAACGAGCTGATTGTCTGGTGCTGACTAGAGACAAGTTCAATGCTTTGGTTAAGGTGAATCCGCAGATTGGCATCGAACTGCTACAGGCATTCGGGGCAATCATGTACAGTCGTCAAGCCGCCTTTCAAAATAAGGTTCGGG
>DGOD01000354.1 GCA_002389265.1 Gammaproteobacteria bacterium UBA4475 | reverse complement strand
ATCCATGATTAGCAATCCATGATTCGCTAAAACAGGGGGCTCGCCTCGACAACCATCGCGCCCCGCAACTGCTTCACGCTAGCACAAGCCCCTCACCGGCATAAGCGGCAATCTCGTACATGCACCCAAGATCGCACGCCCCACTCCGTGCTAGTCCGAGCTTGCGGGTGCTTGTTCAAGCCAGCTCCGTACCCCTGAGGATTGCAGCCTCCCGCCCCAAGCGGTTACGCGCATTTCATCCCCAAATATCAGTTCAAGCTGTGGTATCGTGCTAATCTCATTCCTGCCAGTAAACCCGCTATGAAGCATCAACACCCTAACGTCATGTGTTCATTCCCAGCCACCCGGGAAAGCCAGGTGACGTTTACTAACTATGCCCGCGCGCCCTTCAATACCTGGAGCTTCTGGAACATGGACTCGGTGGCCCATACGGCGATGTTGCCACGGGGTGGTGAGTTACCAAAGCTGGTGAGTTCAATTGATGCCAATTTGGGCCAACGCAAGATCAAAGATGCTAATGGTCATGAACTGACCCTCGACGGTCTATTAGAAGAACACCATGCAGACGGTTTTCTGATACTGCGTGACAATCAGATTCTGTATGAAAACTACTTCAACGGATTCTCAGAGCACAGTCGCCACATCTGGTTTTCCATGACTAAATCTTTGGTCAGCGTCGCTCTGGGAGTCTTGATGGAGTCCTTCGACATTGACCTGAAGGCTTCGCCCGGACGGTATATTGAAGAACTCAGAGGCTCAGGCTTCGATCGCGCCAGTATTCAGGACGTGCTGAACCACGCCTCGGCCATTGCCTTCAAGGAAAACTATGTGGATCCCGATTCAGAATTCCTGCGCTACTACGCGCCGGCTTTGGGTTTAGCATTCGTGCCCGGCGCTCAAGACGCCCAGCCCGAAACCGCTGATATTTACGGCATTTATGACTTCCTCGAGAAATTCATTCAAGTGGACAGCGCGCAGCAACCGGGCGAACTGTTTGAGTACAACTCGGCTAACGCTGATGTCATTGGCTGGCTAATCGCGCGCCTGTCAGGCATGCCGTTGCAGGAGTTTATTGGCAAACATATCTGGTCTCGTTTAGGGACTTATCATGATGCCGCCATCGTCGTCGACCGGGCTTATATGCCGGTCGCCACCGGCGGCATGACCAGCACTCTGAGAGATGCCGCCTTATTCGGCCAGCTCATTCTCAATCGCGGCCAGGCCAATGGCGAACAGCTGGTACCCGAAAAGTGGATAGATGAAACCCTCAATCTGAATGCAGATGATCAGCAGCGATATGCCAAAAACACCCTATATGGCAACGAACCCTGGCAGTACTACAAGAATATGTGGTGGATTCTCGATCCCGCAAAACAGGAGTACGCGGCAGTCGGTATACATGGTCAGGTTATTTACATCAATGGCTCGACGAATACCGTCGTCGCGCAGTTCTCGAGCCAGCCATCAGCCTCTCAGGTGGGCTCGGTGGAGTTCCGCTCGAAGCTCATGGCCATTCGAGCAATCGCGGGCTGAAGTCAGACCAGCGCCGGCCAACCAGTCCTCGAGACTGACCGAAGTACTGGCAGCTTAAGCCTCAAAAATCGATCGTAGATGGGAGTTCATCAGTTTGCCCGTGGGGTCAAGGGCTCGCCGCACTTCATGAAAGTCCTGCCAATGACGCGGGTAGATCTGCGCTAACGCCGCGGCCGTCATGGTGTGGATCTTGCCCCAGTGAGGCCGACCGCCATATTTCCAGAAGATCTTCTCAATCTCCGCGAATGGCGCCTTATAGTCCAGGTCACCGTATTGATGAATCGAGATAGTACAACCATCTTGACCTTCAAACATCGACAGCCAGATATCGTCCGCCTTCACGTAACGGAACTCGATAGGAAAACTTAAACCCAGCCCCTTGGACTTAATGGTCGCTAATATTTCTCGCGCACAAGTGACGCCCAATTCCGCGGGCACCGTATATTCCATTTCGCGAAACCGCATCAATCGTGGATGGCCAAACACAACATGGGAGGGCCCGGTTCGCACCATATCTGTTGTACCGCTAAACGCTTGACTAAGAACGAAGTCATACAGATCGCTGCCGATGCCAGGAATCCAGGTCGTGGCTTCAAACACACCACGCAATGTATTGGCGCCATCGGGATCGTCTTCGCCCACAGCCACATCACCGGGTTGCCGAATATTGGTGGTAACGGTACTGCACAGTGTGGAGTAAGGCACCAGATAGCATTCAAAATGCCGATTCTCTCTGCACAGCTGCTCCATGTTGTCGAACACGTCCTCGACCTTGGCGATCCCGTTAACCTCGGTCAGCTCGAACGGCGCTTGGTTCTGCAAGGTATATTCGCTGACCACGCCCAGCGCACCCACGTGGGTCAGCGCTGCTTGAAAGATATCCGGATTTTTCTCGGCACTGCAGGTCACCAGATCACCGCCGACAGTCGCTAGCTTAAGCCCAGTGACATAGGCACTCATAGACTGAAAATCCACACCCGTACCATGCACAGCGTTCGCCAACGCCCCACCTAACGACGGGTAGTCCATATCCGGCATATTCGGCAGGGCCTGATTAACAGGCGCCAACAAGGGCCCCAGGGCGTTAAGACGGGTACCGGCACGCACTGTCGCCTGCAACGTAACGGGATCATGACTGACCAGACCGGTGAGTAGATCCGTGGATATCATACTGTCATCGGTGGTGGTCACGGCACTGAAGGAATGACCGGCACCCACTGGCCGGATCACCCCCTGAGCGACCTTGAGCGCCGAGATCAGTTCATCTTCGTTCGCGGGCGCGTAGCGCCACTGGGGTACACAAGCCTGGTTACCGGCCCAGTTGGTCCAGGGCAAAGGTTGGCCGGGGTTAAAGGGCAGCGGCGCCTGGGGTTCCGATCCACGGCCGCCACAACCGGCGATGGTACCCAAGGTCGCTGTCGCACCTAGGGCCAGAGTACTCTGGATAAATTGCCGACGCTTCATGGTGCCGTCCCCGAGCTGGAGTCATCTGCACGCGACACATGGCTAGGCAAGCCTGCAACGAGGCCCACAAGGACCCTTAGATCCTCCTCATTGCAGGCACTGCAGTACCCCAGAGGCGGCATGCCACGAATCCCCAGGACCACATGATTCAGCGTCACTGCCGGATCCTGCAAGCGCACTGCCGTCCAATCCTCAAACCGACCCATTTGCGGTGAGCCTGTAGCCGGATTCGAATGACACTGCAAACAATTGTTGGCCAGTAGTTGTAGCTGACGCGCATTGGGTTCCGCACTGGCGTTAGCGCTCAACAGGCTCAATAGGATGGCTAGCCAGCCGCAGGTCTTCATCCAAACACCCAGAAAGCCGGTACAATTGGCTGCAGCCGGTATAGACCCCCTTATAGGCGGCATCATAGCTCGCGCGCTACTCATAAAAGGCGGGTGCCAGCTGCAGCGAAACTGCCAACGCCTGATCATGTTCAATCCACAGGGTCGCCTGATTAGCTACCAAATAGGCCTCTAACTTAGCCATGGAGGCAAGCGTCGCCTCTCGATTGTGGTTGAATTCGGGCACACTGTGCAGCGTTCGGCTCGCACGGAAATGATATTGGTCGCCTGACAGCACTAGGTGACCGGTGTCGGCGAGCTTCAACGCCAGCGCCTGATGGCCTGGCGTATGGCCAGGCAGCGACAAGATCATGACGCTACCGTCGCCAAATACATCATAATCGCCCTCGAGCTTCGTCGCCGCGCTACCTCTGAGACCCTCGTACAGGCGCGGATCAAACACGGGGTAGTCGCTGGCATGATCGAAAGCCGCCTCATATTCCGTACGTTGGATTAACAGCGTGGATGTGGCAAAGGCATTGGCGGCCCCAGCGTGATCAAAATGCATATGGGACAAACCCAGGTAGTTGATATCTGCCGGCCCGAGACCTAGGGCTGCTAATTGATCCAGCAATGACTGCTCGTAGCGCACGGTGGCACCGGGTTGTAAATCCACCCGACCCTGACCGGCAAACGTCAGGGGCAAGCCCGTATCCCAGATCATATTGCCCTGCGGGTGCTCGATGAGATAGCAAGGCACAAACAAGTCACGCACGGGGGTATCAGCATTGGTGAGCCCAAAACTCGCCACATCCTCCAACCGCAAACTGCCACAATCAAACACGGTCAAACGCAGTCCCTCAGCAGGTGGGCGGGACTGAGCCAGGGCACTGCTCATCATCGATGCCATCATCAAAGCCATCATCAAAGCCATCATCAATCGGATTGCGCGACCCATATCACCTGCCTCTTTAATGCTTATATCATTAATGCCTGACTTAGCAACGCCTGGTATGCTGTCGCTACTAACGCACTGCCAAACAAACGTCCATGGCGACAGTGTACTGAACTCAACGCGGCAGGAACAGCTTCCCAACGAACCCTAACCGCAGCTATTTAAACCCATTTTCCAGCACCTAAACGGGCCCCCTTATGACAGATCAGCCAAGCCCCGAAATGACAACCAACTTGATCACCACTGTGATTTTCGATCTGGGCAATGTCCTACTTGATTGGAACACCGAGCAGGTTCTGGCGGCACTCAAACTACCGAACTCGGATCTGAAGTTGTTACGGGATGAACTGTTTGGGCATCAAGACTGGCTCGACATGGATCACGGCAGCACCGCAGAAACAACTGTGGTGAGTGGGGTCAGTGCCCGAACTGGCCTAGCTATAACTGTCATCGAGGCGGCGTTAGAAGCTGCCAAACAATCCTTGCTGCCCATTCCTGCTAGTGTCGAACTCATGAGGGAAATCCACGATCGCGGTTTTGAATTAATTTGCCTGTCGAATATGTCCAGAGAAACCTATGCGCATATCAAACACCTGGATTTTTTCAAACTATTTGCGGGCATCATCATCTCAGGGCATGAGGGCTGTATGAAACCTGACGAGGCCATTTTTCAACTGGCGCTGCAACGCTTTAACTTGTCGCCCACAGAGACCCTGTTTGTTGACGACAGCTTGCCCAATATTCTACAAGCTCAGCAGCTCGGTATCAGCACATATCACTTCAAACGCACCGATCGCTGCTACGCCGGGATCAGGCAGATCCTGGCGTAGCCACTCAGGGGCTGAATCGCCGACGACTATGCGGCAACCCAACCACTGATTAGTGGACGACTAGCCCTCTCCACCGGTCTCGCCCAGGATATAGCTTTGCAACTCTTCGATGGTCATCTCCTGATCCTGAATAATAAACTTCAACAGGTCAGCCACGGTAATCATGCCTAGGGGAATACCGTCCTCCACCACAGGCAGATGACGGATCTTATTCTGACTCATCAGTGACATGCAGGTGTCTGCGTTGGTGCTCGGGCCCACATAAATCACGTTGCGAGTCATGATGTCAGCAACCAACGTGTCTCTTGACGATTTGTTCTTTAGAATCACCTTGCGGGCATAATCTCGCTCGGAAATAATACCCACCAAACGCGCCCGATCATTCACCACCATCAAAGCGCCGACTTCCTTGCTGGCCATCAGAGCCACTGCTTCATACACTGACTGGGATGCCCGAATGGACCAAACTTCATCGCCTTTAACATCTAACATTTCTCTGGTGGTACTCATCACCACGCCCCTTTTATGTATCGTTAGCTTAATTATTCAAATGACGCCCCTGTCTGCGGCAACCTCACCACTCAGCTCGCTCAAACTGCGCACCTACGCGACACAAAAAACAATGCAACGGACCCTCTAATCATGTCCGTCCCAGAGCACCGTAAAAATGACACAACTCAATAAACCGTAACAGTCGAAGCCGCGCGCTTTAACTTCAATAAATCACCTCAGCGCAAAAATTCTTGATCCCACGCAATCTTTCGCCTGCTAATACCAGCCTACAATTTACCCAAAATTGCATTTTTAAGTGCTTGATATCAAATGATTCATCCTGCACTTTTTTACCCCGGCCGACTCATCGAATCGTAGCGACAAGCAACATCACTAGGACGCACTCAGAACAAAACGCAAATACTGCCCCGCAAGACTCAACAAAGATCAACGAACTGGCGCTACATGTATCAGCGAATGGCAAAGCAATCCTCGACCAGAATGGCCAAGAAGTGGCTCGGTCCACTTCGGGTA
>DGOD01000126.1:1464-2692 GCA_002389265.1 Gammaproteobacteria bacterium UBA4475 | reverse complement strand
TGCACGTTGGCGTTGACGCTGGACGCTCAATCTTCCACAGACGTTTGGCTCGCGCCCTTCGCGGATCATCTCCGTGAGTTGATCGACGCCTATGCTATTCCGCTGATTGGTGGCAATCTCTCTTCCGGTCCCTTATCGCTGACGTTTACAGTGCTGGGAACGGTGCCCGCCGGGCGTGCGCTGCGTCGTGATGGCGCGCAGGTAGGCGACGATGTCTATGTCACCGGGCATCTCGGGAACGCTGCTGGTGGCTTGGCACAGTTACAAGGGGGCGGGTCGCGGTCGTCGGCCTTGCTGGAGCGCTACCAACAGCCGACGCCCAGGCTAGCGACGGGTATGGCATTACGTGGCACGGCCACTGGTGCAATCGATATTTCTGATGGCCTGCTCGCCGATTTGGGGCATGTTGCTGAGGGCAGTGATGTGGGGATTGAGGTCGCGCTGGGGCAGCTGCCGCTATCAGACCCATTACTGGAAAATTTTGATCTAGCGCGATGCCGCGAGTTTGCCCTGGCGGGAGGTGATGACTACGAGCTGGCATTCACAGCAGGCATTGCTCAGCGGCAGTCAGTGGCCGCCGTTGCTTTGGCGACCCAGGTGGAAATCACGAGGATTGGTCGAGTCTTTGAAGGTGATGGGGTGCGGGTTGTGGCTGCCGATGGTCAGATCATACCTGTCGCGCGCCATGGCTACGCACATTTTTAGGGAAATGATGATGACTCCGAGAAACTATAAGGCCTTGACGAATCCTTGGCATTTGCTGGCCACAGGTTTTGGCAGCGGCCTGGCACCCAAGGCGCCGGGCACGATGGGTAGCGTACTGGCCCTATTGTTGTGGATCCCGCTGCAGGAATTACCGGTGATGGCCTACGGCCTCTTTGTTCTGGCCTGCATACCGTTCGGCATTTGGTTGTGTGGTCGCGTCGCGGCCGAAATGCAAGTTAAGGATCCAGCCTGTATCGTATTTGATGAATTTGTCGGCGTCTGGGTGACGCTGTTTATGTTGCCGGTTGGCTGGTACTGGCCTGTCATTGGCTTCATCCTGTTTCGGTTGTTTGATATTTTCAAGCCCTGGCCCGTGAGTTGGCTGGATCAACAGTTGCCAGGTGGTTGGGGCATTATGCTTGATGACGTGGCCGCCGGACTCTTGAGCCTGATCATTATTCAGGTACTGGCCTTGGGATTGGGAATGTCGTGACGGGGGTGCTGAAGACGTGGTGATGCTGCG
>DGOD01000126.1:0-1439 GCA_002389265.1 Gammaproteobacteria bacterium UBA4475 | reverse complement strand
ATCGAAATTGATGTTGTCGGTCTTTTCAAAGATGTGGCCATGCTGCGCATTAACGGCGAACAGCAGTTGCTGAAAATCGGCCAACGTTCTCCCGAAGGTGTCTTGCTCTTGAGTGCGGACAGCCGTGGCGCGACCATTGAGGTGGATGGCGAGGCGCTGAGCCTTGATTTGAGCAGTCATATCAGTGCCGAATTTTCTGCGCAGGTGCCGACCACGGTGGCGATTCGGCGAGACAATAATCAATACCACACGACCGGTTCAATCAATGGCGTCCCGGTGACTTTTTTAATCGATACTGGCGCCACAATCCTGGCGATGAACAGCCGTCATGCCGCTGCACTGGGTCTCGATATGCGTCACGCCAGACCTATGCAAGCAACGACCGCTGGTGGCTCCGTTACTTCGCAGCAGGTGATGATCAAGCGAGTTGACGTCGGCGATATCCAGGTGAACAATGTGCTCGCGGCAGTTTTGCCAGGTGACTATCCAGCAGAAATCCTCTTGGGTATGAGCTTTCTTCGCAATGTCGAAATGAGTGAGAATGCAGGATTGATGCTGCTGAAAAGCCGCTAGCCCAATCACCGGGTCACGACTGGGGATATTCACCGGAGTTAGAATAGTCGCCGGGATGCCGTTGTCCTGCTAGAATTGCGAGACTATTAGGCAGGAGTATTGCTTGAGCTCTGTATATATCGCCAGTTCGTTGTTACCGACCCCCTGGGGTGAATTCACGCTGCACGGCTTTGAAGACACTGAGACGCGCCAAGAACATGTCGCGATCACCTTTGGTGATGTCACGACGGGGGGACCTGTGCTCTGCCGAGTCCACTCGGAATGCTTGACCGGCGATGCGTTGTTCAGTATGCGGTGTGATTGTGGTTCTCAACTGCAAGCCGCTTTGCAGCGTATCTCAGCTGCGGGTCAGGGTATTATCCTGTACTTGCGTCAGGAGGGTCGAGGCATTGGTCTGATCAATAAAATCCGAGCCTATGAATTACAAGACCAGGGCGCCGATACGGTGGAAGCTAACGAGCGTCTTGGGTTTGATGCTGATCTGCGTGATTACACGGTCTGCAAAGCGATGTTTGCCCATTTTCAGATTACGCAGGTTAGCTTGATGACGAATAATCCCGTGAAGATTAATGCCCTGACCAAACTGGGTATTGAGGTCACCGAGCGCATGTCTATCGAGACCGGGCAGAATGATCATAATGCCCGATATCTCGCCACTAAGGCCGGCAAGTTAGGTCATCTTTTAGGTCAAAAGGACTAGCGCACTTGCGCCCTCGGGGTTCGTGCTTGCCTTGAATCAATACCTCCACCAGATCCCGAGGGATGCCGTTCACTTTACCGATAGGGAAATGGGCCAGAAAGCTGTCGCGCTGTAATGTGTCACTGCTGCCATAGCCTACTGATTAAGTATGCCTCTGCCTCTGCCT
>DGOD01000117.1 GCA_002389265.1 Gammaproteobacteria bacterium UBA4475 | reverse complement strand
AAATTTTACCCCGACCCCGTTTATCCTAATCCCATTTATTCGGCTGGAGGCTCTATGTTGATCCATCATTCTGATTTGTTAGGTGCCGGCATTCGGTTTCCGGGTGCGCTCGACTTTGACCAGCGGCCAGCGGGCGTGAGCCCACGTCGGTTACCGGCATGGACCCGACCTCAGGTGCCGGCTGTGATGGATGTGATTGTTCGAATGCCCTCCGGGGTGAGGCTGTCTCTTGTCACAGACTCGGCGTTTATTGAGTTGCAGGTGCAAAGCACGCGAATGTTTACGCCACCATCTGCGCCGCGTCCTGTGAGTTTTGACTTGATGGTGAATCACGATGCCATTCGCCAGACCCAGGTTGATGCCGGAAATAGTATCAAGCTTAATCCTGCCAAGCCTGGCGAGTTTGAGTTGATCAGAGGTGAGGCCTACAGCATACGCTTTGACGACTTGCCCAGCGGTGAGAACAGCTATGAACTCTGGCTGCCTCACAATGCGTTTCTGGAAATACGCAGCATTAAACTGGCAGCCAATAGCGTGATGCGCGCAGTGACCGACGAGCGGCCGCGCTGGATGCACTATGGCAGTTCCATCAGCCACTGTATGGAAGCTGACTCGCCCACTGGCACCTGGCCTGCGGTAGCGGCTTACGCGGGGCAGCAGCAGGTCAATCTGCAGTCCTTTGGCTTCGCTGGTCAATGTCACCTGGATCAGTTTGTCGCGCGGGCAATGCGTGACTTGCCGGCGGAGTTAATCAGCTTGAAGGTGGGCATTAATCTGGTGAATATGGATTCCATGCGCGAGCGAGTCTTCCCGTCAGCGTTGCACGGCTTTTTGGATACGGTTAGGGAAGGTCATAAACAGACGCCCATTATTTTAGTCTCGCCGATCTATTGTCCCAGTGCCGAAGATAGTCCCGGCCCAACGTTGCCAGATCAAGAGGGTAAGTTTCGCACCCATGAGGGTAATGAGCGGTTGCGTCAGGGGGCTTTGTCCCTAAAACGGATTCGTGAACTGATGGCTGAGCTGGTGTTGCAGCGCAATCAAGCGGGCGACTCAAACCTGCATTACCTAGATGGCCTTGAATTGTTCGGTGCGGCAGATGCGGCTGATCTGCCGGACCTGTTGCACCCGAATTCTGCGGGTTACCGGCGGATGGGAGAACGCTTCGCGAGTCGGGTCTTCAATGGTACCTATTTTTAGACCCGCTAGCGGCTCCACAGGCTAATGCCCGGTGGTTGAATACCGGGCGTTATGCAGGTGTCTCAGGCCATCTGAAAACGAATCGGCAGATTCTTCAAGCCGCCGACAAAGGTCGACTGGCTATAGCGTGGCTCGCCGGCCAGCTCAATATGCTTGACCCGTTTGATGAGCTCCTTAAACAGCGCCGTCATTTCCATGCGCGCCAGGTGCTGGCCCAAGCACACATGGGCACCAAAGCCGAACGCCAGTTGTTTGGCGTCATGACGATCAACCTTGAATTCAAAGGGCTGGTTAAAAATCTCTTCATCGCGATTCGCCGATGGATACCACAGAATCACAGATTCGCCTGCCTTAATAGTCTGACCTCGCAGTTCCGTGTCTTGCGTCGCGGTACGCATAAAGTGACGTACCGGTGTCACCCAGCGAATGGCTTCGTCGATGAATGTCGGCAAATACCGTTCAGGGTCAGAGCGCAGTAGAGCAAACTGGTCAGGGTTCTGCAGTAATGCCAGCAGACCGCCCGCGGTAGAAGCGCTGGTCGTGTCGTGACCGGCCGTGGCGACGATGATGTAGTAACCGTTAGCGTCGTTGACTGGGATGGGTTCGCCGTTAATCTTCGCGTTCGCAATCACGGTGGCAACATCATCAGTTGGGTTTTTGCGTCTCGCCTCGGTGATCTTGGCGAAGTAGCTTTCGAAATCAAGAATGACATTGTTGATGTCGGTAATCTCGAAAGAGCGTTGCACATCGGGGTCAGCGGCGCCAAATAATTCCTGGGTGAGCTTGAGCATATAGGCCTCATCCTCTTCCGGCACACCGAGTACCGACATAATGACTCGCAAGGGGTACCACATGGAAACATCCTTGACGAAGTCACAGGCGCCATCCATGTCCAGCATGCGATCTACATACAGCGTCGCCAACTCATCAATTCGACTCTGCAGTTTGCGCAGGTTGGAGCCCATGAACCAGCCTTGGGTCAACATGCGGTAGGCGCGATGATCTGGGTCATCCATCTGCACTAACGAGCGCACCAGATGCTTGCGACCAGTCAAGGCCATGATCGCTTCGTTGACCATAATAGGTGCCAGAGTCGGTCTTGGGTCACAGATAAAAGCGCGGTTAGCTTCGATAGCTTTGATATCGTCATACTTGGTGATGGACCAGAAGGGCTCAAAGCCTTCCGGCAAAATTTTGCGTACCGGGTCATGTTGGCGCAACCAGGTCAGGGTCTCGTGAATGGCTTGTTCATCTGACCAGACGACAGGATTGACCAGGGCTTGATCAAGGGCGGGTGATTGGGTGCGTTCTGACATATCTGACATGGCGGGCGACCTATTATAAAGAAACGGTGAGTGCTCGCGCTGGCCAAGGATTGTGGATGAGGCGCGAGGTGCTGGGTTGGAATACTGCCAGATTTAAAGGAGGTTGGCGAATAGCCATGGAGCGTTGTGGATTTCGCGAGTTGGCGGTTTAGTGTTCAGGCGACAGCCTTGCGTACCACCCAAGCTTCTTCCAGGGGCCACTGGTTACCCCAGTCTTTGTCAGCCCAGGGGTAGCGCGTCTCGGCACCTGGCGGAACCCGCAATTCAACCAGCCGCTCGACCACCAATTGGTTGGCGGTGAACAAGCTGATCCAGTCGCCGTGATTGAGATGAAACTCGGTTTGGCCTGGACAGTCGGGCCATTGAATCCGGTGCATGTCGAAGTAGGGTCGCAGTAGTTGCTCGCCCACGGGGCCTTCGGATTCATAGTCAGGGGCGCACATCATCATGAGTGCCGAGTTGGTCAAGAGCACTAATTGACCGCCGGGCTTGAGGAGTCGTGCCGCCTCGGGAATCCAGAGATAAGGGTCTGACCAGAGTGCGGCGCCGTATTCGGAAATAGCGAAATCGAAACTGGCATTCGGCAAGGGAACAGATTCCGCGAAGCCCTCGATGATCTCAATATCCAGTCCATGCTGCTGTTGCAAGCGCCGAGCGGTGGTCAGTTGATTCGGCGTCGGATCCAGGGCGACCACCGTCGCGCCTCGACGTCGCATCCAGGCAGAGACATAAGCGGTACCGCACCCCAGCTCAATACAATGCATGCCCGACATGTCCTCGGGTAACAGGTGGGTGTGGGTATCAGGGATACCGAAGACGCCCCAGTAAGGTTGGTCGGAGTCCCAAGCGGCTTCCGCGGCATCAATATAGTCTGCGGCCTTTTCCTGCCAAGCCGTTTTATTGCCGCTCAGGTAGTCTGGTGGCGTGGCGTCAGGCGCTTGAGGTTGTGTGTCAGTATCAGGCTCAGACATGTTGTGCGCTCTGGTTGCAGATCGGGTTCTACAGACTGGGTTCTGTCAGCCTGGCTCGCAGAGGTCAAAGTATGCCCAATCGCAGCCAAGGATGGCAATGGTTACGCGGTGGGTGCTTTGGCGCGGGTGCTGGCTGTAGGCTTTTTGTAGGACTTTTTGTNNNCTTTTTGTCGGTTTTTTTGTAGGATTTTTTGAAGGCCGGCTTGTTAGCCCGAACGTCCTTCAAGCCCGTCGGCAGCTGCACTTGGCTTTGAATGATAAGATCCGTCAGAGCGGT
Organism: Gammaproteobacteria bacterium UBA4475; assembly: GCA_002389265.1. GTDB lineage: Bacteria > Pseudomonadota > Gammaproteobacteria > Pseudomonadales > Azotimanducaceae > UBA4582. The sequence continues at coordinate 3,726 of DGOD01000117.1, read as the reverse complement.
TTCCAGCGGCGACATGAAGGCCTGGTAGCTGGTTTCCTTGCGGCTGATGGCACTCAACAACGTTTCCCACTGGGCAGTCATGTCAGGGGTGGTGGCCATTAATGGCAGGCTGCTGATCAAGCCCTTGCCCGCAGGGGTTGAGCGAATACTCTTGCCTTGGCGGTGCAGGAACCCGCGGCTGAATAACAGCTCGATAATGCCCGCTCGAGTGGCTTCGGTACCCAGGCCATCGGTTTCTTTTAACACCCGCCTGATTTCTGGATCCTGCACGTAACGGGCGATACCCGTCATGGCCGCGAGCAAGCTGGCATCGTCAAAGGGCTTGGGTGGCGTCGTTTCTTTCGCCAGTACCTCGCCGGTTTCGCTGTGGCAGACGTCACCTTTTTTTAATGTCGGCAGGTGGCTGTTGAGGGCAGTATCCTGCGATGGTTGCTTGCCCGGCTCTCTGCTCGGCTCTCTATTAGAGAACAGCTGCTTCCAGCCAGCTATCAGGGGCTCGCTGGCTTTGGCAATAAACGCGCCGCCGGCAATCGCCAACTCAATCTGGCTCTCTTGCCATTGGTGATGTGGATAGAACTGAATCAGGTATTGCCGAGCCGCCAGCTCATAAATGTCACGCTCGGCTTTGCTGAGCTTGCTGGTATCGAGCTTGCGCGCCGTGGGGATAATGGCGTGATGGGCCTCGACTTTTTTGTCATCCCAAGCTTTACTCACCAAGCTGGCGTCAGCCTGGGTCACGGCAGCTGCCAGTGTCTGGCTGTTATTTTTGACGGCATCCAGCACCCCATGACGATCCTTGAGGTGTTCTTTGGGCAGATAGCGTGAGTCAGAGCGAGGGTAGGTCAGAAGCTTATGGCGCTCATACAGGCTCTGACAAGTGTCCAGTACGGTCTTCGCGCTCATGCCAAAGCGTTTCGCGGCATCGATTTGCAAACTGGATAAATTATAGGGCAGGGGGGCTGCCTGTTGTCGCCGCTTAATGCGACAGCTGGTGACTGTTGCCGGTTGCTGGGTAATTCGCTTGGCGACATTTTCCGCCAAGCCCCGTGACAGCACCCGGCCTTCTTCGTCTTGCCAGGGCAGGCATTCTTCGCTGGGTTGCCAGCGGGCCTTGAACCGGTCGCCATTGGCGGCCAACAGATGGGCGATGACCTGATAAAAGGGCTTTGAGACAAAGTGCTCGATCTCAATGTCCCGAGCGACTACGAGTCCCAGCAGGGGCGTTTGAACTCGACCAACAGACAAGACGCCCTGATAGCCCACCTTGCGACCCTGCAGGGTAAAGGCCCGGGTCATATTGATGCCATAGAGCCAATCTGCCCGCGAGCGGGCCAGCGCCGAGGTGGATAAAGGCGCGAACTCTCGATTATCGCGCAGCTGACCCAGGGCACGGGTGACGGCGGCAGGATTGAGATCGTTAATCAGGCAACGTTGAATAGACGTGCGTTTGGCGCCGCTAACACCGAGGTAATCGATGACCTGGTCAACCAGTAGCTGACCCTCGCGATCCGGGTCGCCGGCGTGGACGAGTGCATCGGCGTCTTTGATCAGCTGACGTAGTACCGTCAATTGCTTGCGGCTGGTGGGTTTGGGTTTGAGTTGCCATTTTTCGGGCACAATGGGCAGATGTTCCAGCTGCCATTGTTTGAATTTAGCATCATAGGCGTCGGGTTCAGCCTGCTCTAGCAAGTGACCCACACACCAGCTGACACAATCACCGTTACCCACGATGATATAGCCGTCGGCCTTTTTATGGGGCTTGGGCAAGACTTCGGCGATGGCGCGGCCAAGACTGGGCTTTTCGGCAATATAGAGCTTCATCAGCGTTTGCAGGCACCAATAATAGATTGATAGCAGGATATTACTGTATATATAGCCAGTATCAAAGAGCGTTGGATGATTTTGTCAAAAATGATCATGCCCCTAGGCAAGGGGATGCAAGGGGGTGCAAGGGGATGAATGTGCTAGTGTCCCGACAGCCCACAGGCAGTGCCTTGTGGGTGTGTGGGACTCAGGATGTCAGCGCTACTCTAGCGCGCGGTGTGTATCTCGTTGGAACGTCTGACGAGTTTGCCTGGCAGCGCGCCAGTGTGTTCGCCGTTTCTGAAGATCACTTCGCCGGCCTTGATAGTGGCTTCATAGCCGCCAGCTCGCTGCACCAGCCGGCGCCCGCCAGCGGGCAAATCGAAGATCGCCTCAGGCCGAAACAGGCGCATGGCCTCGAAGTCGATGATGTTGATGTCTGCCATCCAGCCTTCGCGAATTCGGCCGCGGTCAAACATGCCAAAGGCTTCCGCTGTATTGGAAGTTAATGCCTGCACAATAAACTCCAAGCTCATCTTGTCGCCCTTGGTACGATCTCGGCCCCAGTGAGTCATGATAAAGGTGGGCATGCCGGCATCGGCGATGACACCACAGTGGGCGCCGCCATCACTTAAGCCGAACAATACATTGGGATGTTCAAGCAATTTCTTCTGCCCGTCGAGGGAGAAGCCCTGGTAACCGCCGAGGGGTTGGTAGAATAACTCTTTGCCGTCGTTGGCCACCAACAGGTCATACATGACCTCCATGGCGTCCTGGCCTTGGGTGCGAGCGATGCCGGCGATACTATCTTCGGCACCTGGCTCATAGTTGGGATTATCGCCCAGGGGGAACACTTGATTCATCAGTTGCGCCAGGTTCTGCATCAGGCCACCCTTGATGGTAGATTCCTCGGCCAGAATTTTGGCCTTCATGGCAGGATCTGACATGGCCTTTACCAGCTCATCGTGGCTCAGCTGTGCCAGCTGTGCGCGGAACGTCGGATGCCCCACAAAAGCGTGAAAGCTGGATTGCAGTCCGTGGAGTACGCCAGTGGGCCGGCCCGCCGCCTGGGGCCGGATCTCTCGGCCCTCTTGGCGAGCTTGCTCGGCGAGTTTGTACATCTTGCCGTTCTCATAGGCTGGTGCGGTGGTGGCGATCAGGGTCACGGTCAGGCCAGTCTGTTTTTGGAACTCGGTGACCCAGGCCCATTCCTCGTCTTCGCCTAAGTGGTCGGAAACCAGTTCAAACACAGAATTGTTCAGCCCCTTCATGCCCAGACCCAGTGCCAGCATCTCATCGTTGCCGGAGAAGGTGCCGGGCATAAAGTCGCCCTTGATGTCCTTGTGGAGCAGGGTTTTGGAGCTCGAAAATCCCAGCGCGCCAGCCTCGACACCCTCGCGCACCAGGTCAGCCATCTGCGCCACTTCCTCGGCACTGGGAGCATAGTCGGTATTACAACGTTCGCCCATGACATAGGCGCGAATGGCGCCGTGGGGAACTTGGGCGGCCACATCAATAGCGCGTGGAAAGGCCGCCAGGGCGTCCAAATATTCCGGGAAACTCTCCCACTGCCAGTTGATGCCTTCCGCCAGGGCGGCGCCAGGAATGTCTTCCACGCCTTCCATGAGTTGGATCAGAAAGTCGCGGTCCTGAGGGCGAACTGGTGCGAATCCGACGCCACAGTTGCCCATCACGACAGTGGTCACGCCATGCCAGCTGGAGGGTGCCAGTATGGGGTCCCAGGTGGCCTGTCCGTCATAGTGCGTATGAATATCGACCCAGCCCGGTGCGACCAGTTTGCCTGCGGCATTGATTTCTTCCGTGGCTGTTTCAGTAATCTCGCCAATTCTTGCGACTTTGCCATCCTTGATGCCGATGTCGGCTACATAACGCTGTTCGCCTGAGCCATCAATAATGGTACCG
>DGOD01000175.1 GCA_002389265.1 Gammaproteobacteria bacterium UBA4475 | reverse complement strand
CATCGCGCCGCACACGGCTGCAAGCCCCCCCACGGCCCACAATGCCAAAAGCACGAAGCCTGATCGGATGTCTAGCAGCTGAAAACCCAGGCTGGTAAATACACCAGTGCCGACCATGTTGGCGACGACGACGGCCATTACCGTGAAATGACGAAATTTGCCTTGGGACATAGTGGCTTAACAGCTCTGAGAGTTGGATTAATCAGGTTGCATTATTACGGTGATGAGGCGCTACGTCTATGACTGAATGATCTGCCGGTCTACAAACTGAAGCTGCTCTCGACGCCATTGACGTTCACCGTGTAGATTCCGGAATTCAAACCGGTGATATCTAAAGGGATGGTCGTCTCAAAAGGGTCAAGTACCGCTATGCAAGACTCGGCAGGACCCAAATTAGTCTCAGCAAGGGCGACAGTGAATGTGAATTCATTCGTGAAGATTGCCGGTGTTTGTAAGTCTACACAGGGTACCGACTTATTTCCTTTCACCGACAGGCTCACCTGCACAGGCAGTGACTCGGCAACATTTACCAGCACATTTTCGACGCTTACTAGCGTGCTCTGCTGTGCCGCCAATAGAGTAAAGTTTCTCTCGCTATCGGCGGCGAGTTGAATATCGTTGTAGTAAAGCGCTTCGCCGTTTATGAGAGTGGCCACTTGTGGAATGCTCAGGACGTTATTTTCAAATGTGGCTGGCTGTGCGATTCCCAGCGGACTCGCGCTGCAAAGGCCAATTGCCAGTAGAACTAGATACTGCGTAAGTTTTAGCATTGTGAATTCCTGTTACTCATTATCATGAAAAGTCTATCGAGCCTCAATAGACTAAGATTAATAGCTGCATGTGTGTCACTCAAGTCGAATTACTTTTTGTTGTGACCTCAGGCACAAATGCGTAAAAACTCTGCTATTCTAGCCCTATCCACATCGCCACACAGGTTTTTTTCAGGAGTCGCTCATGCGAAATTTACTACCGCTCGTCGCATTTTTTCTTTCTCCCGCACTACTGGCTCAGCCGAGTCAGCCGGACTGGTCATCCGTCGAAGATGAGACGCTTCGACATTTTCGCGCCTTGCTGCAGTTTGATACCAGCGATCCACCCGGGCGAGAACTGCCTGCCGCCGAATACATACGGGATGTTCTGGAAGCCGAGGGCTTCGCTGTAGAGATGCTCGCGACCGATCCGGCGCGGCCAAATGTGATAACACGCTTAAAGGGCAATGACGACAAAGAGCCATTGCTTATAATGGCCCATACCGATGTGGTCAATGTGGACCCAGAGAAGTGGACCTTCCCACCGTTTAGCGCGACGGTAGATAATGGCTATGTCTATGGGCGTGGCGCAGTTGATGACAAGGACAATCTTGCATCGGCCTTAATGGTGATGCTGGAACTTAAAAGGCAGAATGTGCAGCTCGATCGAGACGTAATCTTTCTTGCCGAATCGGGAGAAGAAGGCGCCACCGAGTACGGTATCGAGTTCATGGTTAATGAACATTTCGATAAGATCGAATCGGAATTCTGTCTGGCAGAAGGCGGCTCGGTCGCACGAGTGAATCGTGAGGTGCAGTATGCTGGCATTCAGACCGTGGAGAAAATACCTTACAGGGTAGACTTACTCGCTACGGGTGTAGCAGGCCACGGTTCGGTACCACTCCAAACCAATTCTGTTACGCGGTTGGCAAAAGCGGTAGCAGCAATTGCCGATTGGCGTTCGCCAATTCGTCTCAATGAAACCACGGCGGCATATTTTCAGAGGCTTGCCTCGATATCGCCATCGGATGCTGCGCAACGTTACCTGAATGTGCTCGATCCGGGGCTCGCTAGCGAAGTCGATGAATATTTTCTCGCCAATGAGCCGCGTCATGCTTCTATGTTGCGCTCTTCCCTGTCGCCAAATATTTTCAATGCGGGCTATCGTATTAACGTCATACCCTCTGAAGCTACCGCCAGTGTCGACTTTCGTGCACTACCGGATGAAGACATTCCTGCATTTCTGGATGAGATTCGGCGTGTGATTAACGATCCGGCGGTTGAAGTAAGCCTTGGTGATCGCAACACGCGCCCGCCAGGTGAGGCGAGTCTCAATACGCCAGCATTTAGTGCAATCGAAGCGAACATCAACAAACACTACGGAGTTATCACGCTGCCGACGATGAGCACGGGTGCGACAGACATGGCCTACCTGCGTAATAGGGGTATTCAGTGTTATGGCATAGGGCCCGCTATCGATCGCGAAGATGCAGCTCTGGGCTTTGGAGCGCACAGTGATCAGGAGAGAATTCTAATTAGCGAACTGCACCGCTTCGTGCGCTTCAATTGGGACGTTGTGATTCAGATTGCTGCCTCGGGTAACTAGGGTCTAGCGCCAGAAATTTAGTGCAACTTTTTAAATAGAAGGAACAATAATGAGATTATTTCAATCGTTACTTGGTATAGCCATATTCGGGTTTGCTTTCTCAGTTGTACAGGCGCAGTCTGATGCGGCGCCACAAATTTCCATCGGTAATGGAGCCAAGAACTGGATCACGACGGAAGGGGTGCGTCGCGCAGATGGAACACTCACATTCTCGGAAGTTCAGATCGATGGCAACGGCTGGTTGGTTATACATCCCTTTGAAAATGGCGCGCCCAACGGCGACAAGTATGTTGCCTCGACCTATCTGAAAGATGGCACGAATTCAGATGTGAGTATCAAGGTTTACAAAGGTTTGCAAACCGGTGAGATGTTTATCGTGATGTTGCACCGAGACGTCAATGAGAATCAGGTTCTGGATTTTGTTTTTGTTGATGAGCAAAACGTTATGGATACGGCGGTATTCGAAGGCAGTACTATGATCGGGCATGCCATACCCGCGCCGTAGCTGGGTACTGTGAGGTGTAGCAAGTAATTGGGTTGAAAAATAAACGGCGAGATTAACTATCTTGCCGTTTATCGTTTAGCTGTTCTAATCCTCTGACTGAGCAGCGAGTCTCTCTTCGGCACGATGGCCAGAGAGGATGTTAGTCATGCCATAGTTGCCCTCATGACAGGCATACTCGTAAATATCATCATTCGTATAATCGAGAATAATCTCCCGAGTATAGGGCGCGGTATAAGTCCCTGGGTCATCGGATGTAAAGCGATACTGAATGGCATCGTCCGAGATTCGCGTAATTCGTTCTACATTTACCTTGCGTGATGTTTCCGGACCAGTGCTGCTCTTGTCTGAATAATTTGTGGTCTCAACGACTAGAGTATCTCCATCCCAGTAGCCGCGAGAATCTCCGTGCCAGAGTTTTATATTTTCATGGGCATGGGGCTTGGCGACCAAGGGAATGATACGCACGTCATGTGCCATTTCTTGAATGATAGCCACCGTGTCTTTTGTTTGCACGATCTGCCAGTAACTGTTGTAGCCGGAGCTCAAGCGCGGCGCACCGAAACTTAAACAGCGTTCGCCCAGAGGTCTGTCGGTATAGGAGTCTGCCGGGTGATCGAGCCGGTGCTGCGCGAGG
>DGOD01000203.1 GCA_002389265.1 Gammaproteobacteria bacterium UBA4475 | reverse complement strand
GTGTTCCATTTTCATGGCTTCCATGACTAGCAGCGGTGTGTTGATTTCGACTCGTGTGCCGACTTCTGCTAACAAGGTGACGATGGTGCCATTCATGGGCGCGCGCGGATTACCGCCCCGGCTGGCTTCGCCCAACTCACCCAAATCTGGGCTGATTCGAGCAAACTGGAAGGCGCCCTGGCTTTGATAGGCCGAGAAGATACCGTCGTGTTCTGCGACCACCAGCTTCTGCTTGAAGCCATTAATATCCGCGCTGAGTTCGCCATTGTGCAAGGTGCCGCTAACCAGCAGGTTTTTTTCAGCGATGGTCAATGTAAAGCTGTCCTGGTTCTTGGTGGAGTTTTGTTCGGCACTGACTTCCCAAACTTGATCGCGGTAGCTGAGCTGTAAGTGCTGTACATGTGGCTCGTTCATGCGCCAGGCTGATGTGCCGTGCCAGGGTGAGTCGGGTTCACCATGCTGACTGGCCAAAACTTGCGCCTGGTTTGCTTGCGCGAGTAACAAGTACAGTGCGGCGAGAGCCACCGCTTCATGATCGTCAATGCTCGGATTCAGGAACAGTAGGGCCCGGTGCTTTTGGATAAAGCCTGTATCCAAATCCGCTTGAGCGAAGGGTTCACTGGTGGCGAGGTTATACAAAAAATCGATATTGGTGGTCAGGCCGGCGATCCGATACTGGGTCAACGCCACCGCCAGGCGCTGCAGGGCCTGGGCCCGGTCTTCTCCCCAGACAATGAGCTTGGCGATCATGGGGTCATAGTAGATGCTGACTTCGTCACCTTGGCGCACGCCGGTATCAACCCGTACATGAGGGCTTTCCACGGGCGTCTGTAAAAACTTCAAGACACCGGTGGCTGGCATAAAGTCTTGGTCCGGGTCTTCGGCATAGATGCGTGCCTCGAAGGCATGGCCGGTGACCGTGACCTGGTGCTGGCCCAGGGGTAGGGGTTCGCCGGCGGCAATACGCAACTGCCATTCAACGAGATCAATGCCTGTCACCATTTCAGTCACCGGATGTTCCACCTGCAAGCGCGTGTTCATCTCCATGAAATAGAAGGACCCGTCACTGTCTAATAAAAACTCCACAGTGCCAGCGCCTTCATAGTCTATCGCGCTGGCCGCCTGCACGGCAGCTTCACCCATCTGGCGTCGCACCTCGGTTGATACGTTAGGCGCGGGGGCTTCCTCCATGACTTTTTGGTGCCGGCGCTGCACGGAACAGTCTCTTTCCGACAGGTAGATGCCCTGGCCATGGCGGTCGCAGAACACCTGAATCTCAACATGGCGGGGTTGGGTGAGATATTTTTCTACCAGCATGTCGCTGTTGCCAAAACTGCTCAGTGATTCTCGTTGAGCGGCTTCAAGGGCTTCAGAAAATTCGTCTCCAGACCACACCTGGCGCATACCTTTGCCGCCACCGCCGGCAACGGCTTTCAGCAGAACGGGGTAACCCATGTCGTCGGCATGTTGGCGCAGCAACGCTGGCGACTGGTCGGCGCCATGATAACCAGGCACCAGTGGTACGTCAGCGTTTTCCATAATACGTTTCGCCGCTGACTTAGAGCCCATGGCTTCAATAGCAGAGGCCGGTGGACCAATAAACACAATGTTGGCAGCCTCACAGGCGCGGCAAAATTCAGCATTCTCAGACAGGAATCCATAGCCAGGATGAATGGCTTGGGCGCCAGTGCGCAAGGCCGCTGCCAGGACTTTGTCGCCGCACAAATAGGATTCTCGAGCCGGCGCCGGTCCAATCCACACGGCTTCATCTGCCAGAGTGACATGCAGGGCGTGCTTGTCCGCGTCAGAGTAGACCGCGACGGTTTTGATGCCCATGTGCCGAGCAGTACGAATCACTCGGCAGGCGATCTCACCACGATTGGCAATCAGAATCTTGTTAAACACAGACTTTCCTCCTGAGCTTTGATGCCAACATCAAAGCAATTTTTAGTGTGGCCGAGACCCAGTTCATGGTCCTGGCGGCGATGGCTATCGCAAATTCATTACATTCGGAACACGCCAAACTGTGTGTCTTTGATAGGCGCGTTCAGGCACGCAGACAGAGCCAGGCCAAGCACCATGCGTGTATCTGCCGGATCGATAACGCCATCGTCCCAAATCCGCGCGGAGGCGTAGTAGGGATGACCTTGGTCTTCATAGGTGTCGAGAATGGGTTGTTTAAAGCGAGTTTCGTCGTCCTGGCTCCATTGCTCACCGCGGGTTTCCAGCTGGTCACGTTTGAGCGTCGCCAGCACGCCTGCGGCCTGCTCGCCACCCATGACCGAGATGCGGGCGTTGGGCCACATAAACAAAAATCGTGGATCATAGGCGCGGCCACACATACCATAGTTGCCAGCACCGAAGGAGCCGCCGATCAATACCGTGAGTTTCGGAACTTCCGCGCAGGCCACCGCGTGGACCATTTTTGCACCGTGTTTGGCGATGCCGCCGGCCTCATACTGTTGGCCCACCATAAAGCCGGTGATATTCTGCAGAAACAACAGCGGGATCTTGCGTTGGGCGCAGAGTTCGACGAAGTGCGCACCTTTTTGAGCTGACTCTCCAAACAGAATACCATTGTTAGCGACAATACCGATGGGGTAGCCGTGAATGCGGGCAAAGCCGGTTACCAGCGTGGTGCCGTATAAAGCCTTGAATTCGTCAAAGTCGGAACCGTCCACCAGGCGAGCGATGACCTCACGCACGTCATAGGGATGACGAGTGTCTTTAGGGATCACGCCGTAAATATCCTCGATGGGGTACAGTGGCTCGCAGCTGGGTTTGATATCCAGCTGGTTGGGCTTGACCCGATTTAGTCGGCTGATACATTGCCGTACCAGTTGCAGGGCGTGATGGTCATTGTTCGCATAATGGTCGGTGACGCCGGAAGTGCGACAGTGGACGTCGGCGCCGCCGAGATCCTCGGCGCTAACGACTTCGCCTGTGGCGGCCTTCACCAGAGGTGGTCCGGCGAGAAAAATGGTGCCCTGTTCTTTGACGATAATAGACTCATCGGCCATGGCCGGCAGGTAGGCACCACCGGCGGTGCAGGATCCCATGACCGCAGCGATTTGAGGGATGCCTTGAGCGGACATGCGCGCCTGGTTAAAGAAGGCGTGACCAAAGTGTTCGCGGTCAGGAAAGACTTCCGCCTGCAGGGGCAGGAACGCGCCGCCGGAATCGACCAGATAAATGCAGGGCAGATGGTTCTCCTGTGCGATGGTTTGAGCGCGGCCTTGTTTCTTCACGGTCAGCGGATAGTAGGTGCCACCCTTAACGGTGGCATCATTGATAAAAATCATACATTCCTGGCCACAGATGCGACCAATGCCGGTGATGATTCCTGCTGCGGGTACGTCATCATCGTAGACGTCATGGGCGGCCAATTGGGATAGCTCGAGAAACGCTGAGCCATCATCCAGTAGGCCATTGAGGCGCTCGCGAGGCAACAACTTGCCCCGCGCCTTGTGGCGTTGTTGGTATTTTTCGCCACCACCGAGTTTAATTTTTGCCACCACCTGCCGCAGGTCGGCAACCTGGGCAAGCAGGTGCGCCTCGTTCTCCGCAAAGGCGGCATCACGGGTATTGATCTTAGTGACGAGTGCTGTCATGACGAAGATTCCTCAGGCAGTTTCTTTAAATAGTTCGCGGCCGATCAGCATGCGTCGGATCTCGGATGTACCTGCGCCAATTTCATAAAGCTTGGCGTCACGTAATAGCCGGCCCGTACCATAGTCGTTAATGTAACCGTTACCGCCCAGTGCCTGAATGGCCTGGGAGGCCATCAGCGTGGCCTTTTCTGCCGAAAACAGAATGATGCCGGCGGCATCCTTGCGGCTTTGTTCGCCACGATCACAGGCCGCAGCGACGGCGTATAGATAAGCGCGGCTGGCACTCAACTCGGTATACATATCGGCCAGTTTGCCCTGCATCAGTTGAAATTCGCCGATCTGCTGGCCGAATTGCTCACGAGAGTGTAGGTAAGGTACCACGATATCCAGGCAGGCCTGCATGATGCCTACGGGTCCACCGGAAAGAATCGTGCGCTCAAAATCGAGACCCGACATCAGTACCCTGACACCATTGCCGACCCCGCCAAGGACATTTTCGGCGGGAACCTCGCAGTCTTCAAAAATTAACTCACAGGTGTTTGAACCCCGCATTCCCAGTTTGTCGAGTTTGATGCCGCGGCTGAAACCGATGAAATCCCGTTCAACGATAAAGGCGGTGATCCCTCGTGGACCGGCATTGGTATCAGTCTTGGCATAGATCACGAAGGTGTGCGCGTCAGGACCGTTGGTAATCCACATTTTAGTGCCGTTGAGCACGTACACATCCCCCTTCTTGTCGGCGCGCAATTTCATACTCACTACATCGGACCCGGCGTTGGGTTCAGACATGGCCAAGGCACCAATATGTTCGCCACTACAGAGTTTGGGCAGATATTGATGCTTTTGCGCCTCACTGCCGTTCTTGCGGATTTGGTTGACGCACAGATTGGAGTGCGCGCCGTAGGACAGGCCGACGGAAGCTGATGCGCGGCTGATCTCTTCGACGGCGATGGTGTGCGCCAGATAACCCATGCCGCTGCCGCCGTATTCT
>DGOD01000015.1:177-5137 GCA_002389265.1 Gammaproteobacteria bacterium UBA4475 | reverse complement strand
GCATTAACGCCATAGCCCTAGCATTAACGCCATAGCCCTGTTGAGGCATGTGCGTTCAGTCAGATCGAGGTGCCAGCTCAAACAACCAGATGTCACCAGACAAGATTGATTCTGGGTTAGCGTCGAGCGCATATTTGCGCGTCAATTCCTTGCCCGCGCTCGCGGCGAGATCAAGTCTCTTATGATCAACCGCCAGCCAAGTGATTCGTGACCGCTGGGTCGCTAGTCACTGCACTTAGATGGTGTCCCGATTTTGAATCGCGGCCCAGTCGGGCGCCGGGTCAGGGATCAGGTCGCCAGTTTGAAATGGGCCGCCATGGACGCCGAGGGCGAAAAAGCGCCGCTCAAGGCGATGAGCAAAGCGCCCAAGTCGAGGCTTAGACGAGTGATAAAGGTTGGCACCCTGCCGATATCTCCCAGACACATTCGCCCACGCTACCTTTGGCTTTGCATATGGGCAAGGGCCTGCTGGTGTTGTAAGGATTTATTCTCAAGAGTGCGATAGATGATCACGGGCGTGGTAATGTATCGCTGATACTTTAGATGAGTAAGATGAAAATGACGAAGCCGGTACAGAGTCAGGCCCGTACGTTGCTGTTTAAACTGATCACTTGGGTGCTGGCGATCGGTTGTTTCTATTTGGTCTATGGTCGAATCGAGGCGGCAGCGTTGCGTGATGGTTTGACCCCTGCATCCTATATGACCAAATTTTTTGGCGCTGCCGACTGGGTGTTCTGGTTGATGCTGATGATCCCTTATTCCGTCTTCTTCTTTTTGGTGGACTCCCACGCGACTTGGCGCGTTATCCGCTGGTTTAATACGCCGGATATTAAATTGGGGAACGTGTTGCCGGTGCGTGCCAGTGCCTATATTTTATCCTTAGTGAATGAGCAGGTAGGTAAGGGTGCCATGTCTCTGTATTTGCTTCGACGTTATGATGTCCCCGTCTGGAAGGCCTTGTCGAGTATGATTATGTTGGGTTTGGTGGAAATCTACCAATTGCTCATGTTTTCTGCGGTGGGCGTGGCGATTTACTATGATTTGGTTCAGCAAGCCTCTACAGCGCTGCCGCTGCCGCAGATTTTGATGAGTGTCTATCTGGTGGCGCTGCTCTATTTCCCGCTGCATCTATTATATTTCACTGGTCGAATCTTCCCGGCTTCAACACTTCGTGAGAAGCCCATATTCCATGCGTTTAGACAGGCGCGACTCAAGCATTATTTGCTGCTCATTGCCTTTAAGGCGCCCAATCTGATCATGGCAGTATTGGTCTATACTCTGGCCCTGGGTTTGTTTCAGGTTGATGTGAATTTTGGTCAAATGTTGGCATTTCTACCGGTTATCTTTTTATCGGCAGCCTTGCCCCTGCCTTTTCATGCGGGGGCTTTTTTACTCTGGACCGTGCTCTTTCCGGAATATCCTGAGGTGGGCGCATTCTCGCTGGTGATGCATACGTTCTTCGTCGTCTTTAATGCGCTGATCGGGCTCATCTTCTTACCGAAGGCAAACCAAGAACTTTTTCCCGAGTCAGCGGGCTAGGTATGAGCGCCTGACCTGGCGCGCCGCAGGGCGAGTAAGCGGTCGAGCATTGACACAGCGGTGGATGTGATTAGTGCCCAACTGACCCAGTAAAACCAGTGATCATCAATTGGATGCAGGTTCAAGCCGTTTTGCATGACCGGCCAGCCGGCCAGAACAAAGTAGGCAATGCCGTTATAGCGTCCGAGCAAGCTGGCGCGTAGAGACTGTCCCAGGATAGCTTTCGAGTCGACAACGTACTGGAAAAAGGCGCCGATGATGATACCGGGTAGGAGCCAGGAGACCAGGTTTTGGGTGGCTAATGCGGCGAGGGTCACGGTCACAAAGAATGCGTCGCTGCTATGATCCAGCAGTCCACCCCAATGGCTCTCAAGCTGCAAGCGGCGGGCAAGATAGCCGTCCAGCAGGTCAGTCAGCACGGCGACGAGGACAAGGATGGCAGCGGCACGCCACATTAGGTTATCGATCAAGTAGAATGCCAGTGGCGCAAGCACGAGCCTCGAGCCACTCAAGAGGTTGGGAATGTGGAATATTTTCATCAGTAGGTTAACGTATTCTCTGGGCTGACAATTTAAGTCAAGTATGGCCATTATGCTGACATAGATACTCGGGAGAGTGAACAGCGCATGACGTCCGGTTTTCAGAGCCGCACGACGCGTGCCTGATTGTACGCAGAAATGAGCGATATTGGCGTGGTTTAGTCCTGACTGCCCTTAGACATAGAAGCAATATAGGTAATAAAAATCATGAAACTCGCTATTACGGGGGCCAATGGTCACCTCGGTAGACGCCTGATCAAGACGATTGCAAACCAGCATGAGATAGTCGCGGTGGTTCGATCGAGCTCGGCGTGCCAGCGTCTGGCGCAGGAATTGGGGCCCCTGGCCAAGGTGGTTGAATGTGACTACGGCAACTCGGCTAGTCTGGGCGAGGTGCTTAAAGATGTTGATTACGTTGTTCACCTACCGGGGATTATCAAGGAGTCGAGGGTCAATACGTTTAAGATGGCCCATGAAGATGCTGCGGACGCGTTGTTGACGGCGATTGAGGGGACACAGGTTCAAGGTATTCTATATTTGAGTATCCTCGGTGCCCATATCGATTCAACCAACGCCTGCCTGGCCTCGAAGGCGCGAGCTGAAAAGCGGCTCTTGGAGGGTGTTGTGCCGGCCCGTGTGATTAAAGTACCGATGGTGCTGGGAGAGGGAGATTTTGCGTCCCGAGCCTTAGCAAAGAAAGCGAGGCGCGGGCTCAACGTTGATTTTAACGCGGCCAGTTTAGAGCAGCCAATCTATGCGGGCGATGTGATTGCTGCGATTATTAATAGTATTGACGACCAGCCGAGGCGCGATGTTATAGAGTTGGCCGGTCCGGAATCATTGGCTCGAAGCGCGCTGATCAAGCGCGCCGGAGCGATATTGGGTCTGGAGCCGGGTGTCATATCTGTGCCCCTATGGCCGGGCTTGATCATCGCCGGACTACTGGAGTTGCTCTTGCCTGTGCCGCCAGTTACTCGGGCGATGCTGGGTGTGCTAAATCATGATGATGCCATTGATACCACGCAAGCATCGAGCCAGCTTGGCGTGAGGCTGACCTCGTTGGATGTGATGCTAACGGCGGTGTTGGGCCCTTTAGCTGGCAAAGTGGATAATTAGCGTGATATTTCACTAATTGTTAGACAAGGTATTGACACGGTTGAATTTGCCTTTATAATCCCCTTCAGCTAGAAAGTAAGTATTGAATTTATGACACAGTTTTCGAAGGCCCGCAGTTGTACCTCGTCCGGTTACCATAAGTCCTTGAAATACACTTCCAGCAAAAATCGTCCCATTTTGGGGCAAAATTTAAAATTGGTTATCTAGGATATATCATCATGGCAACAACTACTGGCACCGTTAAATGGTTCAACGAATCAAA
The DNA here is from genome assembly GCA_002389265.1 of Gammaproteobacteria bacterium UBA4475. GTDB lineage: Bacteria > Pseudomonadota > Gammaproteobacteria > Pseudomonadales > Azotimanducaceae > UBA4582. The sequence goes on along the minus strand of DGOD01000015.1, from coordinate 1,681 downwards.
AGGCTTTGGCTTCATCGAGCAAGAGTCAGGTCCCGACGTTTTCGCACACTTTAGCGCCATTTCTGGTTCAGGCTTTAAGACTTTAGTCGAAGGCCAAAAAGTTGAGTTCACTGTAACTCAAGGTCAGAAAGGCCCACAAGCCGAAAACATCGTAGCATTATAAGATTTCTTATAACGTCTAACGACAAGCAGGTAGAGGCTTCGAAAGCAGCTGCATACCTGAGTTAAGTACTGCGAAGGAACGGCTATTTTTAATAGTGTACTTGCGCGACTTAGCAGTTAAAAAAGCAATACCTTTGGGTGTTGCTTTTTTTTTATGCTTTTTTTTCCTTTTTTGATCCCGTTTTAGGCTGAGACGTGACCGACAGTCGGCAATAGTGCTTAAGAGACGAATCCGTTAACCTTGCCTGTGCGGACTCAGTCTGGGTGCCGTAATCATTTAAATAGGGTAGAACATGATCACCGAAACAGTCCTTACAAGGTTCCTGCGCCTAGAGGCTTCAAGTGGTATCCTGTTGTTGTTTGCGGCCGCGCTTGCCATGTTGGCAGAGAATTCCTTCGCCAGCACCTACTATGAAGCGCTGCTAGACCTACCAGTTCAGATTCGTATTGGTGATTTTGAAATCGCCAAGCCGCTGTTGTTGTGGATCAATGATGGTCTGATGGCGGTCTTCTTCTTTCTGATTGGCCTGGAGGTGAAGCGCGAAGTGCTTCATGGCGAGTTATCCGATCCGGCAAGGGTTGTCTTGCCCATTGTCGGCGCAGCCGGCGGCATGATGATTCCGGCGCTCATCTATGCCTGGGTGAACTGGGGAGATCCAGTGGCAATGAACGGTTGGGCCATACCATCAGCCACCGATATCGCTTTCGCCCTGGCAGTATTGGCCCTGGTGGGCAGTAATGTACCCGCCTCGCTGAAGCTGTTTTTGATGGCCTTGGCGATTGCCGATGACTTGGGGGCTATCATTATTATCGCGCTGTTTTATACCAGTCAGCTGTCTGTTTTGTCGCTGATGGTGGCTGCCTTGGCGGTGCTGGGATTGTTCGTGCTTAATCGCCGGGGGGTTCTATCATTGGTGCCCTATCTGCTGGTCGGGCTTGTGCTATGGGTGGCGGTCTTAAAATCAGGGGTTCATGCGACTCTCGCCGGTGTTCTGGTTGCCATGTTCATTCCTTATCGCAAAGCCCCAGGCCAGGAATTGACGCAACTCGAGCGTCTTGAGGATGATCTGCATCCCGCCGTTGTGTATGGCATCCTGCCATTATTCGCCTTTGCTAACACGGGTATTTCCTTCGCGGGGCTGACGCTGCAATCGTTGTTGGAGCCGGTGCCGCTGGGGATCGCGCTTGGATTGTTTCTGGGTAACCAGGTGGGCGTCATGGGTTTTTGCTGGGTCGCCATCAAGCTGGGGTTGGCGCGCCTGCCTTCCGGTGCTAACTGGCTGCATATGTACGGTATTTCCTGTTTATGTGGTATTGGTTTTACGATGAGTTTGTTTGTTGG
>DGOD01000015.1:0-172 GCA_002389265.1 Gammaproteobacteria bacterium UBA4475 | reverse complement strand
GGTAGCGGCACCATGCTCAATGATCGTCTAGGCATTCTGGTGGGCTCAATGGCGGCGGCGCTGCTGGGATTTGTGGTGCTGAAGCTGGCAGGTAGGGCTGCGCCGCCCGCGACACCCGTCACTGGGTAAGGGTAGATTTGTCCTTAATATCCAGTAATCTAGTGGGGTAGTG
>DGOD01000072.1 GCA_002389265.1 Gammaproteobacteria bacterium UBA4475 | reverse complement strand
CGAGACTATGATCTAGCAGCCAAACGAGATCAGGCTTTGACAGCACAGCTATTGTGGGAATTCGACGTGGATTACACCTTGAGAGAAGACTTTTACACGATACAATTTTTTACAGAAGATAATACTGTCGAGACTCAACGTTACGAAGACACGTACCACAAATTCACGCTGAACAACGACTTCACTTACCAGAGCACCACCAACCCAAAACTGATCGGATTCACTAATATTAACTACTCACGAGATGACTTCGCCGGTATCGAGCGAGATACATCCATCATGTTTGGTGGTGGCTATGCCATATGGGGCGATAACTATCACGCACCATGCGAGGTCTTTAAGTATAGCGCCGGTGTCGGTCAGCGCGATCGCAATATCGTCGACGAAGATGATAGGGTGCGTGACTTTGTTTCGCACAAATTTAGCCTAAAGTATCCATTAACGGATGCCATCTGCGTGTCACTCACACATACAAAACGCCAGTTTATAGGTCATTCAAATGAAAATGTAGATGCCAGCAGTATCAGCTCAAAATTTCCAATTAATGCTATCATGAGCATCACGGCGCGCTACCTTTACAAGCATGACAAAGGCGTGAAAGACGGTCGCGAAGCCATCGACGAGCGTCTTCGACTGGGTGTCGAGGCGAAGTTTTGAACCCCCAACATCGCTCAGCGCACCAACGTTTTCAACACCGGCTTCGGCGAGCTTTCTAAATCGTCGAGCTGGCCCCAACTCTCTGTTAAATAAGTACTTTTCTAAACATATCGGGTACTTTAAGAGCATAAACCTGACCCAGTACAGTTCTCGCTTGTACATTGCACGCGTTGGCGAGATGATTCATGATTAGTGCTTGTGGTTTATGCTATTTTTGCCAAGCCTCCACTAGGGACTTCAGGCAACCTAACATGCACCACGAAGTGCGCCTGATAGCCTCAGGTTGACAGCACGGTTCGCCAAACCACCGTTTGCCAACGAAAGTGTCGTCCACCCGCTCAGAGAACTGCTGTAAAGATCATGAAAATCGTTAAAGGCCTGCAAGCCTCTCTAATGACTAAAACGTTTCAGTTTCAACACAAGCAATTTTTAGTGGCGTCAAATCTGTGGGGCTTTTACCTGGACACCGGTGAAGCTATCCTAGAAATGAAACTTTGGCCAATTATTGCCGATGTGATCGGCAAAAACGTTCTGTTTGATGAGGCCACCAACAAAGATGCCAGTGAGTTTATCGTCTTCGGCGACGCGTTTACGCCGAATCAGCAACCAGCCCCCAGCGTCGATGTCGCGGTCCGGGTGGGCAAACTCAAAAAAGTTCTGAGTGTTCACGGCGAACGCTACTGGCAAGGCGCCGGCCCATTATTGCACGCCTCAGCCGCAGTGCCTTTTAGCCAGATGCCCCTGAGTTACGACCATGCTTACGGTGGCGAGCGGCACCAATACAATACAGCGGGCAAAGGCCTGGCGAAAGAAAGTCCAGACCAGCCATTAAGGTTCTTACCCAACATCGAGCACCCCAGTTTGCCAATCCTGGCAGCCGACCTGGATCCCACCGACCGAGCCTATGTACCGCAGGGCTTTGGCCCCATTGACGGCGAATGGCCGCAGCGCAGGAGCTTGTTCGGCACCTTCGACGACAGCTATTTACAAAACCATATGCCCGGGCTCGCGCCCGATATTAATTGGGAATATTTCTATCGAGCGCCGCCAGACCAACGATTTAACGACTACGTCGTCGGCGATGAATCCTTCAGCATCACTAATATGCACCCCAGCATGCCGATCCTTGAAGGCACGCTACCCGGGGTCGTTGGCCGCTGTTTTATCGAGCAGGAAGTCACCTTAGACACCGCCGAGGGCGGCGGCGAGGCCGGGACCGGAGATGAGGACAACACCCTCATTAGCTTCAAGGAGATTCCTCTTAAGCTCGACACCATTTATTTTTTCCCGAATGAAAATGTCGGCATCGTGGCTCATCGCGGCACAGTAGAAATCAATCACCCGCAGGCCAAAGACGTCAAGAAACTCATGATAGTCCATCAAGGGTTAACAGATGAGCCCAAGTCAAAAGACTATTACCAAGAGCAACTCAGCCTGCGCAGCGATCCAGAAGAAAGCTTTAAATATATGATGTATTCCGCGCCGTTGATCCCCGAAGGTGTACGCTGCGGTTTTAAACAACTACTGGGCGATGAGGAATACACGCAGGCTATGGGCGCCAACATGAGCGCTTTTGCCGAGAAAAAACAGCAACAAGCCGAACAGCAAATGGCCGAAGGCATCGACGCACAAGTGGCTGAGCTAAGAGCCAACGACATGCACGAGCAGGCTGATGAGCTGCTCAAAAAGGTCAACCAGCCGCCCCAAGACATAGACCTGCCAGAAGACCAGAAAAAACTCACAACCTTAATCGACAAAGTATTGCCCGGCATCGGCGACATGACAAGCGCGCCTAAACTCGATGACCTTGATCTGACCAAGCTCAACCTCAAGGCCATGGATGATGTCACGGCACACATGCAGGCCATGGCAGAAGCGCAAAAGGTCTTGGCATTCAAGCAGCTCGAGGAACAGGTCGTACAATTAAAACAGCAATTGGCTCAGCAGCCTGACATGGCCGAGCAGCTGGAGCCGGCCATAAAACAACTAGAAGACCTCATCGCGGGCACCAACAGCATTCCCGTGTTGGCCCGCCCCAATGCCATTGAATTAGAAGCTCAGCTCGCCCAGGCTGCCGAGCAGCTGGCAGAACAAAAAAAGATGATCGCCGAAGAGGATATTCAGTTGACCGCCGAACAACAGCAGCAACTACAGGACTTAGAGCAGCAATTAAACGACAACTCGCTGCTTGAGCAAGTCCAGAAAGCCAACGAGTTCTCCAGTAACGCTTACTTACAAGGCGCGCACTTTATACCCGAGTCTGCCTCGCCCCATCAGGGTGAAGAGCCCGCACTGGTCGCCGCTTTACTGGCCAGCTACGCCGGCAATCAAGTGATCAGCGCAAAAGACCTGGCTTTTTGCACACTTAAACAACAAACCTTTAACAATATTGACCTGAACCACGGCTTTTTTGAATACAGCCAGCTTACTGACATTCACTTTAACCAAAGTGACTTGACTGCTATTAATTTCGCGCACGCCACACTGTCGGGCGTGCGCTTTACCCACTGCTTAATCGAGGGCGCCAACTTAGGCGCGGCCCAGATCAGTCACTGTCACTTCAGCCACTTGAACCTTAACGAGATCACCCTCGCGCATTCGACTTTAAGTCATTGTGAGTTTACGGATTGTGAATTTGGTGAACGCATGGATATGCTCCTGGAAACCAAAATGAGCCACTGTCGATTTATCAACTGTCATTTTCCCAAACTGAATTTTATTGAGATGGATCTAACGGGCTGTGAGTTTATCAATTGCGACCTGACCAAATGCAACTTCATCAAGCCCATTTTAATCGGCGCCAGCTTTCAGGGCTCAACCCTCGAGAGTACTAACTTTGTGAAGGCGCAGCTCGACAACAGCAGCTTTGACCAAGCCGTGATGAAAAACGTACGTTTTGTCGGTGGCTGCTCATTGAACGATTCGCGGTTTAACGGCGCCTCGATCACCGACAGCAACTTAAGAGATTGCCAACTCAATCGCTGTGATTTTGCCGACGCTGATCTCAGCCGCAGCGACTTCGGTGAATCGAGCATTAGGCAAGCCAAGTTCAATCGCGCCATCGCCAAAAAAACCCAGTTTATCAATAGCAACTTGCACGGCAGCGACTTAAACGGTGCCGACTTTATGGAAGCCAGCCTCATGCAGGCAGACATTCGCGCTTGCGACTTCTCTTACGCAAACTTATATAGCGCGAGTTTTCTTAAAGCGACGTTAGGTGAAACACTGTTCGTTGGCGCCATATTAGACAACACCCTGCTGGTCGACTGGAGACCGGCGTAGATGCAGTTGCTGGCACAGAACTCGGGGTTTTTGGTAACTGCGGTCACCGCCGTCAGGTGGGCGACAGAAAACCAGACATTTTATTTCCAACCAGCACTAGCTTCCCAACAAGCACGTTATTTCAGACAAATTGATGCTAAGGATACAGGCTCATGAGCGAATTTTATTTCAAGTTCACGTACCAGCAACAAGACCATTCAATCGGCGATGGCTTAACACTGTTGCACTTTACCGGCAGCGAAGCTATTTCGAGCCTGTTCAATTTTGAACTGACGCTCAAGTCCACCGACCTTGAGCTTGATGGCGACACTATCTTAAATCAGCCGTGCAGCATTGAAATCTATTATGGCGGTTCAAGCGCCGTCACCAATAGCCAACCCGTTCGCGTGATTCAAGGCATGGTGAATGCCTTTGAAGATATCCAATACCTGCCCGACAGCACCGTTTATCGTGCGAACGTCGTACCGCGACTCTGGCAACTGGGCTTGTTTGAAACCAATGAAGTCTATTTGAATGAATCGATCGAGGCGACACTGAGCACGATACTTAAAGAGGCCGACTTTATTCAGGGCCAAGACTTTCGCTTTCAGCTCAGCAGAACTTATCGCCCTTGGCCATTCAGGCTGCAATACAACGAAACCCATTTAGACTACCTACATCGCATTATCGAACGTGAAGGCATTTACTACTATTTTGAGCCCGGCGACTCAGGCGAGGTCATTGTGTTTTGCGACAACAATCAAGCACTGCCCAGCATCACCTCGACGAACAACGCAGCGTCGGTAGTGTTTCAACCCAACGGTGGCGTCAACGTCGCGAGCCAAGCCAATGTGATCACCAGCATTGTTTGCAAGCGCCAACCCTTGCCCAAGAAGGTCACCTTACGTGATTTTAATGATGAAACACCCTCCCTCGATATTCGCGGTGAAAAGATTATCAACCCCCGGGGCGTCGGTGAAATTAATCTCTATGGCTTAAACATCACGACCCCCGAAGAAGGCGCAACGCTTGCGGAAATCCATGCCAATGCGTATTTGGTTCGACAGAAATCCTACGTCGGCGAAGGTGATGTGGCGGCCATGAATATCGGCCATACGTTCAAACTTAGCCAGCATCCTCGGGACACTTTTAACCAGCTAACCTACTTGTTGGAGAGCATTCACCATGAAGGGGAAAATCTGAGCGAATACCAAGACCAAGCCCACGAACAACGAGTGAGCTACAGCAACAGCTTCACGGCGCTGTCAAATGAACATAATTTTTCGCCGAAACGACAAACTCAGACCCCAGAAATTAATGGCACACTCAACGCGATGATTGATACTGAAAACCCCTCTGGCTACGCCGAGCTAGATGCCTTTGGCCGTTACAAAGTCAAACTGCCCTTCGACCGTAAAGACCGTAACGGCGGCAAAGCCTCGCACTGGGTGCGCATGATGCAACCCTATGGCGGCACAAGCGAGGGCATGCATTTTCCATTACGCCATGGCACCCGCGTATTACTCGGATTCATCGGCGGCGACCCCGACCGTCCCTTTATCAGCGGCACCATTAACGACAATGGTGACCAACAGAGCCTCGTGAATGCCGACAATCAAACCGCCAATGTCATTAAAACTGCATCGGGCAATCGCATTGAACTGGAAGACCAAGCGGGCAAAAATCGCATCAAACTGCATACGGGGGATGATCATACCTATATGCACCTCGGCGCGCCGAATCATGCCGGCGATGGCTTTGTTGTGGTGACCGATGGAGTTGAACGCAAATGGATTAAAGGTGGTCAACGCCTCACTACGGCAGTAACTAACGCTTTACCCACGAATATCGCTTCTGCAATCAGCGGATCGAGCGGTTCCGCTGCAAATGCAGCAGTTGCTTCTGGTTCCAATCATCGCTTCAATGTTCTTGGTACTGATGGCCAGCCAGCTGATACTGACGGCCAGCCAGCAACTACTCCAGTAGTAATGACAGACGACGAAGAGTTATCCGGCAAGTACTTGATAGAGCGCCGATCCGGGCCCAAATATTTTTGGTCCGCTGGCTGCGAATACAACTATTACCCGTCGCAATTTAACAATACGACAACGAATCCCCAGCCAAATTCCGACAGCAAGCACTTTCACTACGGCAGTAATTGGCAGGTGCATACCAGCAGATACAACAAAGAAGCCTCAGTTAATCATACAGCAGAG
>DGOD01000295.1:1781-8532 GCA_002389265.1 Gammaproteobacteria bacterium UBA4475 | reverse complement strand
TAAGGCTAAGGCTAAGGCTAAGGTAATACCAGCGAGACGATGCCAGCGATAGTCAGGACGAATAGGGTTGTGAAGAGCAGGCCGCCGAAGATGTAGGCAAGGGGCTTGCCGGTACTGAAGTCTCGTTCATAATTTTTGTCGGTTTGCACGCCAAAGGCGGCAGCGAATACGCTTAACATCACCTGGGTGAAGCTAGGCGCTTTTTGTTGTGGTTGCGCCTCATCTGAACTGGTTTCTGAGCCCGTGTCGATGGTGTTATTCATGATCGATTATTTACCTGCTGGTCAGCGAGGAGCGCATTTTACCATCATTTGGCCGGCCACTCGAGAACTTGTTAATCCTGCAATGAATGTTCAGACGCCAGTCTACTATTGGTAATTCAGCACCGGTGATAACCACCGTTCGATCTCCTCTACGGGCATGCCCTTACGCTCGGCATAATTTTCCACTTGGTCGCGATCGATTTTTCCTAAGCCAAAGTAACGTGCCTCTGGATGCGAAAAGTAGAAGCCGCTGACGGCTGAGGCAGGCGACATGGCGTAGTTTTCCGAGAGAGTGACACTGGTTTGAGCCGTAGCGTCCAATAAGTCGAACAGGGCGGCCTTTTCAGTATGATCAGGGCAGGCTGGATAACCCGGTGCTGGGCGTATGCCCTGGTACTTCTCCTTGATCAATGACTCGTTATCCAACACTTCATCTGCCGCATAACCCCAGAACTCCTTCCGCACCCGCTCATGCATGCGTTCAGCAAATGCTTCAGCAAGCCGGTCTGCCAGGGCTTTGAGAAGAATCGAATTGTAGTCGTCGTGATTCGCCTCATACTGCGCCGCCAGTTCGTCCACGCCCAGACCGGTGGTCACGACAAATCCACCGATGTAATCTGCCTGACCTGAATCAACGGGGGCAATGTAGTCGGCCAAGCAGTAGTTGGGCTGCTCGTTGGGTTTCGACATCTGCTGACGCAGATGGTGCAAACGTGTTTTCACCTGCGTTCGGGATTCGTCCGTATAAACCAGTATGTCGTCACCAACGCTATTCGCCGGCCAGAAGCCAATCACCGCATTGGCGCGGATCAGATCCTGATTCACCAGGTTTTTAAGCATCGCCTGGGCATCTTTGTAGAGTTCCCGTGCGGTCTCACCGACGACCTCGTCATCAAGAATCGCGGGGAACTTGCCCGCCAACTCCCAGGTATTGAAGAACGGGTTCCAGTCGATGTAATCAACCAGTTCAGCCAGGGCATAGCCCTCGAATGTCCGTGTGCCGGTGAATGCTGGTACGGCAGGGGTTTGCCAGTCTATGTGGGTGCGATTATCCTGAGCATGGGCATAAGACAGCAGATTACCTTTAGCCCGACGATGTTTGTTGCGCTCTCGAATCATGGCGTACTCTGTGCGCAACTCCTCGCAAAATGCGGGTTTGAGTTCTTCGCTGAGTAGCTTAGTGGCTACACCAACGGCTCTAGAAGCATCTGCCACATATACTGTGGCATCAGCGGTATAGCGGGGTTCGATCTTTACAGAAGTGTGAGCTTTGGACGTTGTGGCACCGCCAATCATCAATGGCAGGTTGATCTTCAGACGTTCTAGCTCGGAGGCCACATGCACCATCTCGTCTAAAGAGGGTGTGATCAGACCGGAGAGGCCAATGATATCAACGTTCTCACTGATCGCAGTTTTGATGATTTTGTCTGCAGAGACCATCACGCCAAGGTCGATGACCTCATAGTTATTGCACTGCAGGACTACGCCAACGATATTTTTACCAATATCATGGACATCGCCCTTGACCGTGGCCATCAAGATTTTTCCTCGCGGCTTTGAGTTGCCATCTTTGGCCGCTTCAATGAAGGGTACCAGATGGGCCACTGACTGTTTCATCACCCGGGCGCTCTTGACCACTTGGGGAAGAAACATTTTGCCCGCACCGAACAGGTCGCCGACGCGGTTCATTCCTGTCATCAAGGGTCCTTCGATGACATCGATAGGACGATCGTAATCTAATCGTGCTTCTTCCGTGTCAGCTACGACATAGGTATTGATACCCTTGACTAGCGCATGTGCCAGGCGTTCTTCAACGGGCAGCTCGCGCCATGAAAGGTCAGCGGCCTTGCCTTTGCTCGCCCCTCCGGAGTATTGATTCGCTACTTCAAGCAATTGCTCGGCGGCATCTTCACGGCGGTTCAGAATCACATCTTCAGCACGGTCCCGCAGGTCGGCAGGGATGTCTTCGTAGATGGCCAATTGCCCCGCATTCACAATGCCCATAGTAAGGCCAGCTTTGATCGCGTGATACAGGAACACCGCATGGATCGCCTCGCGAACCTGATTGTTGCCACGAAAGGAAAACGACACGTTGCTGATGCCACCGGAAATTTTTGCACCGGGTAATTCCGCTTTAATAAATGCACAGGCGTCAATAAAGTCCTTGCCGTAGGTCACATGCTCCTCGATCCCGGTTGCCACAGCAAACACGTTTGGATCGAAAATAATGTCTTCCGCCGGGAACCCGACTTCGTTGACGAGAATGTCATAGGATCGACGGCAGATGGCGTTTTTACGGGCCAAGCTGTCTGCTTGGCCATCTTCATCAAAGGCCATAACGATGACCGCGGCACCATGCTTCATGCAAATTTTCGCCTGATCAACAAACTCAGCCCGGCCAGCCTTGAGGCTGATAGAGTTGACGATAGATTTGCCCTGCAGGCACTTCAGTCCCGCCTCAATAATTTCCCATTTTGAAGAATCCACCATCACCGGTACGCGGCTGATATCTGGCTCAGAGGCCACTAGGTGCAGAAATTTAACCATGGCAGTCTTGGAATCAAGCATGCCTTCATCCATATTGACGTCGATGATCTGCGCGCCATTATTAACCTGGGAAAGGGCAACCTCCAGGGCTGCATCGTAGTCTTCCTCAATAATCAGGCGGGAGAACTTTTGGGAACCGGTGACATTGGTTCGTTCACCGACGTTAACGAATAACGAGTCGTCATCAATGTTGAAGGGTTCGAGTCCACTGAGGCGCAACTTGGGACTGACAACAGGAATCGGCCGTGGTGCATAGTTCGCTGCAATTCGAGTGAATTCGCGGATATGATCGGGGCCAGTACCGCAACAGCCACCGATGATATTGATTAGTCCGGAACTCAGGTAATCCTCAATCGACGCGACCATCTGCGGAATAGTTTCGTCGTACTCACCAAACTCGTTGGGTAAGCCGCGATTGGGATAAGCGCTAACATAGCAATCTGCGATATGGCTGACATCAGCGATATAGGGTCTCAATTCGTCAGCGCCGAGCGCGCAGTTAAAGCCAACGGATATGGGTTTGGCATGGCGAATAGAGGCCCAAAATGCTTCAACAGTTTGGCCTGACAGCAGTCGACCTGAAGCATCTGTGATGGTGCCAGAGATCATGATCGGATATTCGGTATCAAGCTCTTCGAAGACGCTCAACGCAGCATAGATAGCCGCCTTGGCATTCAGGACATCAAAAATCGTTTCGATCAGAATAATGTCGGCACCGCCTTCGATCAGGGCGCGAATACCCTCGCTGTAATCTTCAACGAGTTCGTCAAAGGTAATATTCCGAAAACCTGGATCATTGACATTAGGTGACAGGCTCGCGGCGCGGGTCGTGGGGCCAACGGCGCCGGCAACGAACCGTGGCTTGGTGGGATCTTCTGCAGTGATCTCATCCGCTGCCTGCCTGGCGAGACGGGCCGCCTGCACATTGATCTCATAGGAGAAATCTTCTGTGCCATAGTCTGACTGCGAGACACGGTTAGCCGTGAAGGTATTGGTTTCAATAATGTCTGACCCAGCCCGCAAGTACGCCATGTGGATGTTTTTCAAGGCTACCGGCTGAGTCAGGGTCAGCAGTTCGTTATTGCCTTTGACGTCAGAGGGGTGATCAATGAATCGCTCGCCGCGAAAGTCGGCTTCAGTGAGTTTCAGCTCTTGGATCATGGTACCCATGGCGCCATCCATTACCAGAATGCGTTGTTGCAGTTGGGCGTGCAGAAGGGCGGAACGGGGTGCTTGCTTCATGGTGTCAGGTATCTTATGGGCGGTTAGTAACAGGCGGCGAGTTTAGCAGGTGTGACAGTGCTGCGGATTGAAGATCCGTCTTAGCCAAGATGAATCATCTTCATCTTGAATGATTTGAAAAGCTTTTAAAAAGCAGAGGCTTAGGCAGGTGGCCATTGCTCATGAGGGGGCTGATTAGTTACACTTGTATTCTAATCAACTGCCGACGGACTCGAACATGGTCGAAATCACACCATCAGCCCAGGAATATCTGGTCAGTTTGCTGTCCAAACAAGACGATGCGAACGATATTCGCATATTTATCTCTGACCCCGGTACACCGATGGCGGAGACCTGTATTGCGTATTGCAAGCCAGGCGAAGAGCAAAGTACCGATGAGAAGGTTGACTATACGGGTTTTGGCGCCTGGATAGACGGTCGCAGCAAGCCGTTTTTGGTGGATGCGATGGTGGATTATGCAAAGGATAAAATGGGTGGCCAGCTCACTATCAAAGCGCCGAATGCAAAAGTACCTAAAGTGTCAGATGACAGTCCCATCGAAGATCGGATTAACTACGTGCTGCATAGTCAGGTCAACCCTTCGTTGGCGAGCCATGGCGGTAATGTCAGCCTAGTTGAAGTGGTGGATATGAATACCGCCATACTGCAGTTTGGCGGGGGTTGCCAGGGTTGCGGCATGGTGGATATGACGCTCAAAGATGGGGTCGAGAAAACCCTGCTTGAATTGATTCCCGAGCTGACAGCCGTCAAGGATGTCACGGACCATACGGTGACGGAAAACGCTTATTTTTAGCAGTTGCCGAGTCTCACAACGCGCCGTCCAGCTAGCCCAGGGGCTCGCTGGACGGCGGCGAGACGATGCGGGTGACTTGTTCAATAATCAATTCCGCTGGGTTGTCTGCAGGGCCAGCAAGATTCCACATCTGCGGAAATGTCAGCCCCTGACCCCCGCGTTGGTTAAATAAGGCAATATTGCTGTCGCTGTCGTCGATCAAGATCGCACGCGGATGGGCTAGACGGTCTTTGTGACCAGTAAAGATACAGTCAGTGAAACCGTCGCCAAAATAGTCGCAAAGCCATTGATACTTGCCAGTCAGGCAATGGGGAAAGCCGGTGGGCGCGGTCAAAAAAACCACGTGGCCTAATTCTGAGAGTCCTTGGTGTAACCTTGGAAACCATGGGTAAGCGGGCAGCTCGCGCCAGAAGCTGGCGCCGTGCGCATCGATTTCCTGGAAAAATTGCTCTCGCGGCATGCCAATGAGCGCTGTCGGATAAAAGTCGCCCGCAAAATCAGCGGCCCAACGTTGCATCGTCCCGTCTGGATCTAGACCCACAAGGTTTAACGCCGGTTTGATAAAATCGGCGCAGACCCCATCGACATCAAGGTAGATCTCCCATGGCGCGTCACCACTCAGGCTGATTTCGCCTTGAAATCTGCAGCACGAAGCGCTTGTCGTTCTGGCAAGTAGGGTTTGACTCGGTCTCGCAGGTCTCGAATCATTGCCTCTGTGGCCGCCCAGTCAACACAGGCGTCAGTCACTGAGACGCCATACTCGAGGTCCTCGAGTTTGTCGGGAATAGCCTGGTTGCCGGCATTCAAGTTACTTTCCACCATTAAACCAACAATAGAACTGTTGCCCTCAGCGATTTGATTGCCGACGTTCTCCATAACGAGAGGCTGCAACGCATAATTTTTCGACGAATTGGCGTGACTACAGTCAATCATGATATTGGCATCAATTGATGCCTTGGCCAGTGCCTGCTCACAAACGGCGACATTCACCGAGTCGTAGTTGGTATTGCCGCCACCGCCACGGAGGACGATATGCGCATGCTGGTTGCCGCGAGTTCGAATCACCGCGACCTGACCCTCATGGTTAATACCCAGAAACCGATGGGGCGCTGAGACCGACTGTAAGGCATTGATCGCGACCGCGAGGCCGCCATCGGTACCATTTTTGAAGCCGACGGCAGAGGACAAGCCACTCGCCATTTCACGATGGGTCTGGGATTCAGTGGTACGTGCTCCGATAGCGCTCCAGCTGATCATGTCCTGCAAATATTGTGGCGAAACAGGGTCGAGGGCTTCAGTTGAAGTCGGAATGCCCATCTCAGCCAGGTCTACGAGTAATTGACGGGCGAGTTTGAGCCCGTCTTCAATGGCAAAAGAATCATTCATATAAGGGTCGTTGATAAAACCTTTCCAGCCGACTGTGGTGCGAGGCTTTTCAAAATACACGCGCATCACGAGGACCAGACAATCTTGAACTTCATCAGCAAGAACCTTAAGGCGCCGAGCATACTCCATCGCGGCATCTATATCGTGAATCGAGCAGGGTCCGATAATCACGAATAGGCGTGAATCCTTGTGCTCGAGGATATCTTTGATGATTAACCGGCCATTAGAAACCGTGGCTAGCGCCGTGTCTGATGCCGGAATTAACTTTTTAAGTTCGTTAGGCGTTATCAGGGTCTGTTCACTTAACACGTTTAAATCATCCACTATCACGTTAGTCATCTTGATTTCCTGATCCGCAGATCCTGTCTATTCATCGAAAGTATTGGTTACGTAACGCTGTAACTAAAAAAAAACCCCGATTGACCTGCGCCTATCGGGGTTTCCTGTCGGCGGTCATGACCGCCTAATCTTGTATTATGCGATCTATTTCTTCGTAAAGAAGCTGCTGGTATAGAAGCTG
>DGOD01000295.1:0-1749 GCA_002389265.1 Gammaproteobacteria bacterium UBA4475 | reverse complement strand
ACAGCTAGCAACTGCACCTTCGCTGGTCAGCGGCGTCGTGGCACGGTTAAAATCGAGGTGATTGATTTTGTTCATGGGGGTCATGATAGCGACCTGATGCAATGTTGCAAGTGTTTTTTGGTAGCCGGCGTTATACTCGCCGGTGCCTTAAGCCCATCGCGCAAAGTAATGCTTTAAGAAGGAGTGACTATGTATTTAAGACATCTGCTGGCTATCGTGAGTTGCTTGTGGTCCTTCTTGGCAGCAGCCGACTCGGTACTTGGCACTCCCACGGCGATCAAGTTCAGTGCCGTTAACGAGTTGAGCGGTCTCGTTAAAAGTCGTCGATTCGACGATGTCTACTGGGCCCATAACGACAGTGGCGACCAAGCTCGACTGTTTGCCATTGATCATTTGGGCAAGATTATCTTTCCGAGTTTTTTAGCGGGCGAATTCCATGGCGAGGTTAGCGCTCGAGGTAAGACCCCCTGGCCGGGTTTGCCGATCCTCGTCGCAGCTAATGTGGATTGGGAAGACATCGCCATTGATGCCGAGCATATTTATATTGCTGATATGGGCAACAACGGTAATGCGCGCCGCGATCTTGGGGTCTATGTCATCCCGGAGCCTAATCCACGGGCGGTGGAATTGACCCGGCCGGTAAGCTTTCTGCCGATACGCTACCCCGAACAGCGGGAGTATCCAGCCAAACTTTGGCACTACGACAGTGAAGCGCTGTTTGTCTTTCAGGATAAGTTGTACTTTATTACCAAGCATCGTCAGCCTGGCAAAATCAGTCAATTTGAAGCTGGCGCTGTATTATACCGACTGGATACTCGCTATACGGATCGCTTCAATATACTGACCCGAGTTGATGACAACCCGATATTGTCGGTGGCTACCGGCGCTGATGTGTCTCCCGATGGTCGCTATTTGGCCGTGATCAGTTACCGGGATCTCTGGTTGTTTGAAAAACCTGTCGCCGACGATCGATGGTTATCCGGTACGGCGTATCGATTGCCCTTGCCGTGGCGCGAGTCGAAACAAGTAGAAGCGGTAGCTTGGACTGATAATGAGCAACTGGTGATTGGCAACGAGGAGGGCAAGTTGTACTGGATTGCCCGGCAAGCGGTACCCCGGTATGTGGCGCAATAACGAAGTTAGCGGCGGTATCGAGCAAGGCCGCAGTGGCAGTGACAATGTTTCGAGGAAGTTTATCTAAACTGTTGTTATAAAATATGTATCTGTCAATTTAATGATGTCTATCAAGGGCCGCCTCGGCCCTATCGACGTTAACGTTAGGGCTAATTGCACGACCAACGTTGACATTCCGGGCGCCTCGCATACCATGCGCCTTCTGTTACTGTTTGTGGTAGGCGAATTTGGACGTGTCCTTAAGTATTACCGGTATTGCAGCCTTGTTGGCTGCTGGCTTGATCGGCGGATTCATCAACACATTAGCGGGTGGTGGTTCTATGCTGACACTGCCGGCGCTGATGCTGTTAGGTATGCCCGCCGATATCGCCAATGCGACGAACCGAGTAGGGGTGTTATTCCAATCCCTGGCGGGTGTTAAGGGATTTAAAGATCAGGACAAGCTGGACTCGAGTGCCATCGGGCCCGTACTGATACCCACCCTGTTGGGCGCCTTAGTCGGGTCTTTGTTCGCGGCCTTTCTACCCGTAGTGGTATTGAAGCCGATATTGCTCGGTACCATGGTCATCTTGGCCTTGGTGATGTTAATCAAGCCAGGCGCAGTGATACCCGAGC
>DGOD01000155.1 GCA_002389265.1 Gammaproteobacteria bacterium UBA4475 | reverse complement strand
AGCGTTAAAATGTAACTCTATTGGCGATGTTTATGACCAGCAAGCGGTACACAGAAGAATTCAAAATCGAAGCGGTTAAATAAGTCACCGAGGCGGTCGTCAGTGCCTGTTTCAAGGAGCGCGCAGCCTTCAGCATTGACATGAGGGCGGGGATCTTAGAGCATGTCAATTGACATGGAAATATCTAAGAGGTGGCAATGGCGATCGAGATAACAAGACGAGACCTCCTCAATGGGATGGCGATTGGAGCGGTAGGCACTCTGTTACCAGCCTATGGCAGCGAGGCCTTGATTAGGCTCGGTCGAACAGAGCGTCCTGACGGCTATTCAGCTTATTATCCTCCAACTTTAACGGGTATGCGCGGGAGCCATGCGGGTTCCTTCGAGGTTGCCCACGCCTTAGCGTGGCAAGGACAAAAACCTGAATCCTATGAGGCGCTCGAGGAACACTATGACCTAGTGGTTGTTGGTGCTGGTATGAGTGGACTTGCCGCTGCTTGGTACTATTTAAAAGAAGCGGATCCAGAGGCGCGGGTCCTGGTGCTTGATAATCACGATGACTTTGGCGGCCACGCCAAGCGGAACGAATTCCACCACAACGGTAGAATGGTACTGAGCCTAGGTGGTGCCCAAAATCTAGACAGTCCAAGCAACTACGGTGATGTCGCCGGCCGGTTGTTGATCGATCTCGGTATCGATGAAGCGGCCATCGCCCAGATGGCGGTCAACACGCCTGATGATTACGTGCTGGGCGGGAAGTTGGCCGGGGATGTTGGTATGACGGTACCTGGTGGTGATGAATATCTGACCATCGGCGGCAATTGGTTAGCGTATTTTCATGGAAGAGGGGCTTACAAAGCGGCTGTTGCTCAGTTACCCGTTTCACAGGATCAGAAAAACAAATTGATTGTTTTCTTTGGCGGCGAGAAGGACTTACTCGATGGCCTGTCGTTGAGCGAGAAATGGGATTATGTCAATAACACCAGCTACAACCAATTTTTGTTGGATCGCGTCGGGTTATCCCGCGATACGATACCCGTACTAAATGCTTATCTAAGGATCTTGAACGGGCCCTCTGGTTGGAACCACACGGTGCTGGAAGGCATTCTCGCGGGTAGTCCAGGTCTCCGTGCCATGGGGTGGCTGGCAGACTTTGTTGATTCTATCGGTGCCATGTTGCTTGATGAGCTCGCGGGTGATGTCCGCATGTTTCCGGACGGAAATGCATCGGTTGCCCGCCTGCTGGTTCAAAAAATGATCCCGAATGTCGCGCCCGGTATGAAAGGTTTTGAAGATGTTGCTATCGCTCGCTTTAATTATGACGCGTTGGATCAAGCAGGCCAGGCGGTTCGCATTCGTCTCAATAGCACTGCCGTTGGCGTGAGAGAAATCGATGACTTTGTGCAAATCGACTACGTGCAGCAGGGTAAACCTTTACGTATTACTGCCGATCATTGCGTGCTTGCCTGCTATAACAATTTGATTCCCAGTCTGTGTCCTGAGATGAGTGAGGCTCAAAAAAACGGGTTGGCTTATGGCGTTCGAGTCCCCTTCGTTTACGCCAATGTGTTATTGGAAAACGGTCGAGCTTTCTCTGAAATGGGCGTGCAGATGACTCAGTGTCCTTATGATCCTTTCCAGTGGATCAGCGCGGCTCCAACCATGACGACAGGAGGTTACCAGCCGCCAAGAGGCCCTGACGATCCTATGGTGGTATTCATGATGGCCTCTCCTACGCCTGCTGATGGAACCAAAGGTACAACGCGTGAGCTTTTGCGTCAGGGACGCCATAGGATCTATGCATCCACATTCGAAGATTATGAACAACAAATTCGTGAACAGTTACAGAAGATACTCGGCAAACATGGGTTTAATCACGAGAAAGATATCAAGGCGATTACGGTGAATCGGATCCCTCACGGTTACGCCTACTGGTACCAGGGATTGGACGATCCAGAGTGGGAGGAGGGGCAAGCGCCTCATGAAATCGGCCGCGCACAGTTTGGGCGAATCTCAATCGCTAATACCGACTCTGAGGTGACCCCTTTGATGAACGCTGCATTTGATGCAGCGTATCGAGCAGTCAAAGAGCAAGTACGACAACAATAATTCACCGAGTCGAAGTCGGTGCTACGGAGCAAAGCATGACAGCACTCACGTTTAAAATGATACCTGATAGTGATGCACCCTCGAGTCCTTCAAGATTAATCCCTAAGGCGTGCTTCACAACGACAGAGACTGACGAGATCACGATACCTTTTTATGACGCCGGAGACGGTTCGGTCTCGGCGGGTATCTGGGAATGTGCACCCTGTAAGCTAGAAATTCCCGCCTATCCGGTCAACGAAATGATGACGATTATCTCTGGCGCCTTGACCATTACTCATGCCGATGGGGCCGCGGAAACCTTCGAACCTGGGGAGGTGGTCTTCGTTGCCAAGGGCTCCAAAATGACCTGGGAAATAACGGAACGGCTTCGTAAGTACTACATGACCTCATCGTGAACTTGTTCAGCTGGCGTCTGCGTTAGCAGGGGGGAGGGTCAATGGTTCTTTCTATGTCTTCCTCACAATGAATAATTGCTGATCTAGGTTGATCCTCCCGAGTCCAGCGCCGCGCTATGGTGAGTTAGTCTGTTTCGACGAGTCTTGTCATGCTCCTGTTCCCGCCTGTGAATCCATTAGGCTGCTCTTTTGTGAGAGGACTATGAAATTACCTTTCTACTCCAGTAAGCAATCATGGGGGTGATCACAAAAGTCGGTAAAACCCACCATAGCCAAGTAGGGGAAGCCTCAATATTTACGACTAAAACAGCCGTCACGACTGCGATCGTGCCTCCCAGCATGCTCGTGAGATGCTTTGCTATTCGTTGCTTGCCAACGGCGGTCTTGTCTCTATGGCTCTTGTAGTCGCTATAGCCAAGCAGGATAGCTAGAAAACCAAAAACGAGGAGCACAATGTATTGAGTGTTATCGCTGAGGTAATACAGTAAAGATAGGAGCAGTATTCCGATTCCAGACGCAATCATTGATCCAACGCCTAGCCAATCAAACAGCGTTGGGAGGCCCTTCCTGTTTTTAGCAAACCTCATTCCAGCGAAAGCCAAGTAGAAGGAAAATATAGCGACTAGAAACAAAAAAATGTTGCTAGAAATAACTGACATTGGAATAGCTGTTAAGAAGATAGCCGTCATGCTCCAGAAGTATGTTGAGCCTGAAAGCACATGAAATTTTTTACCTTTTGCGGATGATACCGCGACGGCCGCAGAGAGCAACGCAAGCGTACCAAACAATATGTGGATGACGAGTAACGTCTTCATGCTCAC
>DGOD01000032.1 GCA_002389265.1 Gammaproteobacteria bacterium UBA4475 | reverse complement strand
GCAAATACTGGCTGCCGACTTTCAACTTGAGCCGTGCCTAGGTGACCTGGGGCAATCTGATCATGATCGAAGTCGGCTACTTTAACGACAGGTGCATTGGCCTGGAGTGGAGTCGCTCGCATGACGCAGCAAGCAACAGATATTAATTCGTTGAATAAGGGTGTGGCCGGCTCAGGTGCGGCCTGCTCAGGTGTGGCCGGCTCAGGTGCGGCCGGCTCAGGTGCGGCCGGCCCAGGTGCTGCGGACAAGCCGAGGGTGGTCTTCGATGTCCAGGGTCTTACCCGTGTTTACCAAACTGGCGGGGTGGCGGTCCATGCGCTGCGTGGCGTCGATCTGAAACTTTATGACGGTGAGTTTGTGGTGTTGCTGGGGGCATCGGGTAGCGGCAAATCAACTTTGCTCAATATCCTGGGTGGTCTTGATACGGCTACGGCCGGCCAGGTTCTCTACACGCCGGCTGCTTCCCGAAAACTGCAACAAGCACCGCAGGCTGAATCGAGTTATGACTTAACCCATGCTACTGAAAAACAGCTAACAGATTATCGGCGTCATCATGTGGGGTTTGTGTTTCAATTTTATAACTTGATACCTAGCCTCACGGCTCGAGAAAATATCACTGTGGTCACCGAGATCGCCTTGCAGCCTATGCAGCCAGAGGAGGCGCTGGCGCTGGTGAATCTGACCGAGCGTCAGGATCATTTTCCTGCACAGCTATCTGGTGGAGAGCAGCAACGAGTTGCCATTGCTCGGGCCGTCGCAAAAAATCCCGCTGTGCTGCTGTGTGATGAGCCAACCGGTGCCCTCGATTCGAAGACAGGTATTGTCGTGCTTGAGGCGTTGCAGCGCGCGAACAACACGCTGGGAACAACGACTGTGGTGATCACTCACAATGTAACGATCGCCCAGATAGCAGACCGAGTGATCCAGCTGGTGGACGGCAAAATCAGTCGCGTGAGTGTCAATGAGACCCGCTGCTCGCCATCTGATCTGCACTGGTAGCGGGTGGTGCGGGCACTGGACAAAAAGCTACTGCGTGAACTCTGGCAGATGCGCGCACAAGTCATGGCGATAGGCCTGGTGATCGTCGGTGGTGTGGGCGTGTTTATCATGTCTCTGAGTACGCTCGACTCTTTGTACAGTACCCAGCAAAATTACTACAAGGAGCATCACTTTGCGGAGGTGTTTGCATCACTGAAGCGAGCGCCTACTTCAGTTCTGGGTGAGGTTGCGCGCATACCCGGCGTCGATAAGGTCGAGGATCGGGTGGTCGCTTATGTCAATCTTGACATTGAAGGCTACGCTGAACCCGTCAGCGGGCACCTGCTGTCTTTGCCCGCAGGCGGTCGAAGTATCCTGAATCAACTCTACCTGCGAACCGGCACCGAGCTCGACCCGGGGCGTGATGATGAGGTGTTGGTGAGCGAGGAGTTCGCATGGGCTCATGGACTCAACCCGGGTGACAGCCTGTGGGCAACCATCAATGGCCGCCGCAAGCAGTTGCAGATTGTGGGGTTGGTCTTGTCACCGGAGTATATTTACCAGATCGCACCAGGCGCTATGTTCCCTGACTATAAACGCTATGGCGTGCTCTGGATGGCGCGTAAGCCGCTGGCGGCAGCTTACGGCATGACTGGTGCATTCAATGATGTCAGTCTGACCATTAACCGTGGTGCCAATCTACAAACTGTAATCGATCAGCTTGATGCTGTGCTCAAGCCTTTTGGTGGTACGGGAAGCTTTGGTCGCAAAGACCAACTGTCAAATCGCTTTTTGACTGAGGAGCTCAACCAGCAAAAGACCATCGCGACGATCTTCCCGCTGATTTTCCTCGGGGTTGCGGCATTCCTGTTGAATGTGGTGATCAGCCGTTTGATCAGTCTGGAACGTCAGCAGATCGCTGCGCTAAAAGCGTTCGGTTACAGCAATCTGGCCGTCGCTATCCACTACAGTAAGCTGGCCCTGTCGATCACGGCCCTTGGCATTGTTGCCGGCATCGGCGTTGGCATCTGGATGGGGCAAGGCTTGAGCAATATCTATATGGAGTTTTACAGTCTGCCTTTCATGACATACATACTGCGGCCGTCGGTGGTGCTTGCTGCGATTGGCATCAGTGTCGCTGTGACGCTGATAGGCACGCTCTATGCTGTGAAGAAAGCGGCGAGTCTGCCTCCTGCTCAGGCGATGCGGCCCGAGACGCCAGCCCTGTATCGCAAGACCCTATTGGAAATCCTTGGCCTGGACAGCTGGTTCAACCCATCGACTCGGATGATTTTGCGCCATCTGGAACGCAATCTGCTCAAAGCCGGGCTTACTGTGCTGGGTATCGCGCTGGCCTGCGGCATTA
The DNA here is from genome assembly GCA_002389265.1 of Gammaproteobacteria bacterium UBA4475. Lineage (GTDB taxonomy): Bacteria > Pseudomonadota > Gammaproteobacteria > Pseudomonadales > Azotimanducaceae > UBA4582. The sequence continues at coordinate 1,826 of DGOD01000032.1, read as the reverse complement.
TGATGATCGGTAGATTTCAGCAGGGGGCTATTGATCACATGGTGTGGGTCCAGTTTCATTTAAGCCAGCGTGAAGATTTGCTGGCGTTATATACGGAGCCCACCTCGACGAGGTCTCTATATTCATTAGGAGGCATTGAAGGCGTCGAATATATCGAAGGTTTTCGAGTGGTACCCGTTGAGTTGCGCTTCGAGCATCGCCGTTACAGGACCGCGATTTACGGCATCGAGCCTGGCAGCGATTTGTTGCGTTTACTGGATGAAAACCTGGCGCCCGTCAGTTTGCCGGTGTCGGGTATTGTGCTCACCGACTATCTCGCAACGCTGCTGCATGTCAGACCCGGTGAATTACTTGAGGTCGAAATACTGGAAGGCAATCGTCCCATTGTTCAGGTGCCCTTGATGGCCACAGCAAAACAATATGTTGGTGTGAGCGGCTATATGCAGCGGGATGCCTTGAACGTTCTGTTGAAGGAGGGGGCTGCCATATCGGGCGCGCTGTTGAAGGTTGATGTTCAAGAGCAACGCAATGTCTATAGCCATCTCAAACAGATGCCGCGTATAGCGGGGGTCGTCGAGCAACAATCAGCAATCAAAGCCTTCTACTCAACTCTCGCCGAGACGGTACTTTTCTTTACTTTTGTTTCAAGCCTGCTGGGCGGCAGTATTGCCTTTGGGGTGGTGTACAACAGCATGCGTATCGCCGTGTCGGAGCGTAATCGCGATCTGGCGAGCTTGCGTGTGCTTGGTTATCGGGTTGGCGAAGTCGCCTATATTTTGCTGGGTGAGATGGCGCTGCTGGTATTGCTGGCCATCCCCTTGGGATTGTTGATCGGCTATGGCTTGTGTGCATTTTTGGCGCGTCAATTCAGTACGGATCTGTATCGAATACCATTGGTTTTAGGTCTCGATGTGTATGCATTTGCAGCAACGGTTGTGTTGGTTTCTGCGGTATTTTCAGGCCTGGTAGTCTGGCGTAATCTGGCCGGTTTAAATTTAGTGGGCGTCCTCAAGACCCGGGAGTAGCACGATGGGAAAAAGACTCAAAGAACATCCGCTGATCAGCCTCATTGTTGTCGCAATTGTTGTCATGCTGCTGGTGGGCTTCTGGCCTCAGCCTATCCTGGTCGAAGTGGTGACTGTCACAAAGGCACCGCTGACAGTGGCTATTGAAGAAGATGGCCAGACTCGCCTGATCGATCGCTATAGGATTTCTGCGCCGGTGGCGGGAGTGGCATCCCGGGTCGAGTTTGAAGTCGGCGATGCCGTTGCCAAGGGGCAAACCCTGCTGAATATTACGCCGTTGGCAGCTCGAATTCTTGATCCGCGCAGTCGAGCCCAGGCGGTCGCCGAAATCGCTGCCGCTCAGGCGGCGTTGCTCGGCGCTGAACAGCAGGTCAATGCCGTGGTAGCGAGTAAAGATCTTGCGGATAACGAATTGCGTCGGCTTCGAACGCTGATGCAGCGACAGCTGGTTGCTCAGGACAGTCTTGATCGTGCCACTGCAGATGCGGCCAGTCAGGCCGCGGCACTGCGTTCGGCCCAGTTTAATGTTGAGGTGCGGCGCTATGAATTGCAGGCTCGACGCAGCACCCTTGAGTACCAGACATTGCTGGCAGAGGGTGAGGCCATTGAGCCGGTGTTGGTGCGCGCGCCAGTGGCTGGTGAGGTGCTGAAAATCCATCATGAATGTGAGGGACCCGTCGAGACAGGTTTACCCTTGATGGAGATTGGCAATCCTGCAGCCCTGGAGGTTGTGGTTGATGTCTTGTCTATGGATGCTATCAAAATCCAGACAGGCATGCGGGTTTTGTTCGAGCGTTGGGA
>DGOD01000374.1 GCA_002389265.1 Gammaproteobacteria bacterium UBA4475 | reverse complement strand
CCTCAAGGTGTAGCAAAGAAGTGTGGAACTGGTTTCATAGATTAAGTGCGCCTAAATCGTTTTTTGAATTGAGCGGCAAGCTACTGCCTTGGTTTGGGATGCTCGCTTTGTTGGCCCTGGTTGTTGGTGCTATCTGGGGCCTGGCGTTTGCGCCCCCTGATTACCAGCAAGGTAACAGCGCGCGGATTATGTATGTCCATGTGCCCGCTGCAATTTTAGCTCAGTCGAGTTACATGATGATGGCGTCGGCGGCCCTGGTATTTCTAGTCTGGCGAATTAAGTTGGCAGATATTGCCCTGCAGTGTGCTGCGCCCATTGGAGCATCAATCACTTTGCTGGCCCTGGTGACTGGTGCGATTTGGGGCAAGCCAACATGGGGAACCTGGTGGGTTTGGGACGCGCGTTTAACCTCAACCTTGATCCTGTTTTTTCTTTTTGTTGGTGTTATCGCCCTGCGCTCGGCCATGGACAATCGTGACTCCGCGGGTCGGGCGACTGCCGTTCTCGCATTAGTTGGTGTGGTTAACCTGCCGATCATCAAATATTCTGTAGATTGGTGGTTTACTCTGCATCAATCTGCCTCGTTCAGTCTGACAGAGAAGCCAACTATGCCTGCCGAAATGTGGTTGCCGCTGTTGATCATGGTTATCGGGTTTTATCTGTTTTTCTTTGTTGCCTGGATGTTGCGTATCAGAGCTGAAATTTTGCATCGGGAAATTCGAACCCAATGGGTGCGAGAACGGCTGTTAAGCCAATGAGCTTCAGTAGCTTCAGCGAGTTTATTCAGATGGGCGAGCATGGTTGGTTTGTCTGGAGTTGCTATGGCCTCACGTTAGTGGTCTTGATAATTAATATTCTCCGGCCACTGCAATTGCAGCGCCGATTGATTCAGGAAAAACGTCGGGCCATGGCCCAAGAAGATGCCCATTCGCCGACCGCAGGGTCGAACCAGCAGGTTGATAAATGAAATTTGGTAAAATGAAGCCCCAGCGCCGTAATCGTTTGATGATCGTCGGTTTGGTGGTGTTGAGTGCCGGTGCGGCAGTGAGTCTAGCGTTGACGGCGCTGAATGAAAATATCAATTTATTTTACTCTCCTGAGCAGATTGTTCGGGGCGAAGCCCCGCGAAACACGCTGATCCGTGCCGGTGGAATGGTCGTAGAAAATAGCGTTAAACGATCAACAACCGATCTGCAGGTGAGCTTTTTAGTGAGTGATATGGCTGCCTCGGAAGTTATGATTAGCTATGTCGGTATCCTGCCAGATTTGTTTCGCGAGGGTCAGGGCGTGATTGCTCGAGGGGTGTTGAACGATCAGAATGTTTTGATTGCAGAAGAAGTATTGGCGAAACACGATGAAACTTATATGCCGCCAGAGATTATGCAAACGCTGGCTGAATCCAAGGCTAAAGCCGAGAAAAATGGAACGTCGTTATGATTGCCGAGCTGGGTCACTTTAGTTTAATTCTGGCGCTAGGATTGGGAGTATGTCTTGCGGTACTGCCATCCATCGGTGTGTATCGTCGTCATGAAGGTTTGATGCGCCTTGCCGGGTCGCTTTCGGCTGGCTTGTTTGTGTTCTTGCTGATCAGCTTCAGTTGTCTCGCCTATGCGTTCTGGGATGATGATTTTTCTGTGGCCTACGTTGCGCGAAATTCAAATTCGGCACTACCCCTGCAATTTAAATTGTCAGCAATCTGGGGTGCTCACGAAGGATCCTTCTTGCTCTGGACCTTGATCATGGGTGGCTGGACTTTCGCTGTCAGTGTGTTCAGCGGCGGTTTATCCGTTGATATGCGGGCTCGAGTTCTCGCCATTATGGGTGCGCTCAGTATCGGTTTTATGCTTTTCATTCTCTTAACCTCTAACCCATTCGATCGTATCCTGCCTGTGTTTCCCGCCGATGGCGCCGATCTGAATCCGTTGCTGCAGGACTTCGGCTTAATCGTCCATCCGCCTATGCTCTACATGGGCTATGTGGGTTTTGCAGTGCCATTTGCCTTTGCCATTGCGACACTAACTACTGGCCGATTGGACGCCGCCTGGGCTCGCTGGTCGCGTCCTTGGACTAATGTGGCCTGGGCGTTTCTGACCGTTGGCATTACGCTAGGCTCGTGGTGGGCTTACTATGAACTTGGTTGGGGTGGCTGGTGGTTCTGGGATGCAGTGGAAAATGCATCATTTATGCCTTGGCTGATCGGTACGGCCTTGATTCATTCTTTAGCTGCGACCGAGAAACGTGGCGTATTTAAGAGTTGGACCGTGTTGTTAGCAATATTTGCGTTCTCGTTCAGCCTGCTTGGGGCTTTTCTGGTGCGCTCGGGGGTACTGACCTCGGTACATGCCTTTGCCGTTGACCCAGAACGAGGCATGTTCATTCTGGCATTTTTGGTGCTCGTGATTGGTGGGTCCCTGACGCTATATGCTATAAAAGTCTCAGGCATCAAGAGCGAGGCCGGCTTCGACTGGACAGCGCGCGAAACCATGATCCTGGCGAACAACCTGCTGCTGGTGACGGCTGCCGGTGCCGTTTTACTTGGCACCTTGTATCCGTTGATCTACGAGGCGTTAACCGATGGTAAGAAAATCTCAGTAGGACCTCCTTACTTCAATGCCGTGTTCGTGCCCTTGATGCTGCTTCTGTTCGCGATTATGGCGGTCAGTCCGGCCTCACGCTGGAAGAAAACGCCGCGGGAGACTCTGCGCCGACAGTTCCCCGCTTTGATCGGTAGTTTGATCGTGGTTGCCAGTTTGGTACTCGCGTTTGCGACTGAGGTCTCCGTGGCCGTGATATTAATCGATACACTTGCCCTCTGGATTGTTGCTAATTTGGTTCGTGATTTATGGTCTAAGGTGGCGAATAAGGTCGCCAAGCTGCCTGCTTTGTTCCAGCAGACGATGTCCTACTACGGCATGTTGTTGGGTCACTTGGGTATTGCAGTCACCATCGCCGGGGTTTGTACAACAGTGTACTACACCGAAGAGAAGGACCTGCGGATGGCCGCTGGTGACGTGGCTGAACTGGCGGGTTATGAATTCAGATTAAATGCCATGCGGCAAATCAAGGGCCCAAATTACGTGGCAGACCAGGGTGAAGTTGAGGTGTTTCAAGAGGGTAGGTCGGTCGTCAAACTCTATCCAGAGAAGCGCTTTTATGCAGTGTCAAAAAATGTAATGACTGAGGCGGATATTGATCCGACACTATTTCGTGATCTGTTCGTAGCTCTGGGCGAACCCGTCGGCGACGACGCTTGGGCAGTCAGAATACACTATAAGCCGTTCGTCCGCTGGATTTGGTTTGGTGGTTTGCTCATTGCCCTCGGTGGTTTTTGTACGGTTCTGGATCGTCGTTACCGGGCAGTCAAACGTAGTCGTCAGGCCGCTGTGACATTAGGTGTGGCTGCATGAGCAGCCTGAATAAGAGTCTGTTAATACCGCTGGGTATATTTATTGTGTTAGTGGTAATTTTGGCCGGCGGCTTTGGCCTGAAAGATCCACACTTTCTGCCCTCCCAGTTGATTGATCAGCAGTTCCCCGACTTTGCGCTGTCGGAATTGAATGATCCGAGCCGAGAATTGACTGCTGACGACATGCGGGGTCAGGTGGCGCTGGTTAATGTCTGGGCTACCTGGTGTCCTAATTGTCTGGTTGAGCATCCTGAGTTGCTGCGCATCAGTCGTGATGAAGGCGTGCCATTATACGGTATTAACTATAATGACGACCCGTTTAAGGCGCGGCAGTGGTTGGTTCGGCACAATAATCCTTTTCAATTTAATATTGTTGATAATAAAGGCAAGTTAGGTATCGAGTTAGGGGTGTACGGAGCACCGGAAACATTTATTGTTGATGCCAATGGCGTCATTCGCTACCGACATGTGGGGCCGGTGTCACGTCGTACTTGGGAAGAAACCTTGGGCCCAATTATCGAATTGTTGGAAACTAATCCCGATGGAATAAAGGGCTAAAATGCTAACGAAAGTTCATCGTATTGTCATGCTGTTCGCCCTGGCTTTATGCCAGGCTCCAGCATGGGCCGCCATTGATGCGTACCCATTTCCTGATGATGAAATGCGCCAGCAATATAATAGTCTGATTGCAGAGCTTCGTTGCCCTCAATGTCTGAATACGAATATAGCCGGCTCGGATGCCATGATTGCTAAAGACTTGCGCCGCGAAGTTCACCGCATGGTCCTTGAAGGTCAGTCCGATGATGACATCAGGGCGTTTATGCTGGCTCGCTATGGTGACTTCATTCTTTACAAACCCCAACTTAGAGCAGGGACGCTGGTTCTCTGGTTTGGTCCAGGGATTTTATTCATCATCGCGCTCGTTGTGATCTTCGGAATGTTACGTCGTCGGAATTCGAACGTGACAGCCCTCTCTGATCAGGATCAGGAACGCCTCAAACAGTTGTTATCAAAATGATTCTTAGTTTTTGGATTTATGCCGTCCTGCTCTGCATGCTGGCTGTTACTTTTGTGCTTTTGCCGGTGCTCTATCGAGGTCGCGCAGGTAGGATCGCGCAACAACGAGATGATCGCGCTGAGCTGAATCGCGTGATATATCAGGAGCGTAGCGCTGAGTTGGATGCCAATTTGGCGGCCGGTGACATTGACCAGCAAGTTCATGACCAGTTGTCTCTTGAGCTTCAGCGCAACTTGCTGGACGAGGCTGGTAGTGTCAATACAGGATCTTCAACAACGAGCGATGAGATGCTCAATAACGGCAGTGTTGGACGTAGTCCTTGGCTGCTAGCGGCCCTTGTGCCGCTGTTTGCCATCCTAGCATATGCTGACTTCGGCCTTTCCTGGGGCGCTATTGTTGATTTACAGTTGTCGAAAGAGCTGCGTGGAGGTGGGGAGCAGACTGCCACAAGTCCTCATGATACAACTGGAGTTAACGCAACGGTTGAGAAGCTCGCCGAGCGTTTGCAATCTCAACCTGAGAATGACGAAGGCTGGTTTTTGATAAGCCAATCTTATATGCGCATGGGAGAGTTTGAAAAAGCCGCGGAGGCTTTTAAACACTTGATGGATCGTTACCCTAATGATTCGGGTCTTTCTTCTTGGTATACCGAAGCGTTGTTCCTGGTGGATAACCGAGAATTAACTGAGCGGGTTTCGGCGGCAATTGATCGGACTTTGGCTCTTAATCCTCAGGACGTCTCGATGCTTGAAATTAAGGCAATGAGTGCTTTCCAGAATAATGATCTGGTGGCTTCTCTTGACTGGTTTCGCCAGGCGCAGAGCGCAGGTGTGGATGGTGAGCGAGCTGAGTTGATCCAGCAAGCGATTGATCGTTTGGAAGAAGATTTAGGCATTGCTGCGGCTGAGCCAACCTCTTCGCCATTAACAATTGTGCCTTTGCCGGCGTCTTCTGACGCAGTTGATGATGGTTTGGTAGGGCAGCGCAGGCTCGAGGTGCTGGTGGAAATTGCGCCTGGTGTACGAGTGGATCCTCAAGCTAGAGTGTTTGTTTTTGCCAGGGCTATGCGAGGGCCGCCAATGCCATTGGCCGTTCAGCAGATGACGGTCTCGGCACTGCCGCGACTAGTGACGTTGGACGAGACCATGGGAATGATGGCTGGTATGAGTTTAGCTGATTTTGACCAAGTCCAGGTTGTGGCTAGGATATCAAGCACGGGTATCGCCAATGTCAGCCCTGATGATTATCAGGCACTGTCAACGGCTGTGGATATGACGGTAAAAAATGGTGTGATCTCATTAACACTCAGTCGTCGAGTTAAAGATCAGTAGATTTTCTAGGCCGGCTTAGTCGTTTAGTTATCAATTACACGCAAGTGTGTTCTGAATTTCAACTTACCAGGAAGCAACCTTATGGGCGTCGTTATCACCAAAGATTCAATCGATCTTGGCATCGTTACAACCGATGCAGGGCCAATGCTGAAGTTCTACAGAGATACACTCGGTCTCAAAGTCGAGGGTGAAATGGAAATGCCAGGTGGCAATCACATGACGCGATTGGCCTGCGGTACCACGACGCTGAAAATCGTTGTTAATGCTAAGGTCCCAGCAGACAAGGCGGCGCCTGGTGGTATCGGTGGGGCCACTGGTCTGCGATATTTCACAATTAGCGTCAGTAATCTGGAACAGGCAACGAATGAACTGGCGGAAGCGGGTTATCGTGTTGTGGTCAAGCCGAGAGAGATACGTGCCGGAGTCACCATCTCCATGATTGAGGACCCCGATGGTAACTGGGTTGAACTTTTACAGATTGGCTAATCCCTGGTTGTTGAAGTCTTGATTGTTAAGTCTTTGATTGTTGGGCAGTTGAATTTTAGCAATCATTCGTTTGCCTGCAGGTGGGCGGGTGAGTTGCGTTTGAACCGTGGTCGCTGATCACTGATGGAACCCTTTATGAGTCAATTATTTACGCCCCTGACATTTAGCCGCGGCCCAGCGATAAAAAACCGGTTTATGCTCGCGCCCCTGACGAATTCTCAGAGTCATGTCGATGGCTGTCTGTCAGATGATGAGTATCGCTGGCTGACCCTGCGCGCTGAAGGTGGGTTTGGATTAACGATGACCTGTGCGGCGCATGTTCAGTCGCAGGGTCAGGGTTTTCCCGGCCAGCTCGGGATATTCGACGACAAACATCTGCCAGGGCTGACTCGTCTGGCCACAGGCATTAAAGTTAACGGCAGCGTCGCAGTTGTTCAGCTGCATCACGCGGGCATGCGTTCTCCGAAGGAGCTGATCGGCACAACGCCCGTTTGTCCCTCCGATAACGCCGAGACGGGTGCGCGAGGGATGTCTACCGCTGAAGTTGAGGAAATGATTGAGGCGTTTATTCGCGCCGCCGAGCGAGCCGAGCAGGCAGGGTTTCAAGGTGTGGAACTCCACGGTGCTCACGGTTACATCCTTGGGCAATTCCTCTCGCCTGAGATCAATCAACGTGACGATGAGTTTGGTGGCTCGCTGGAGAACCGGGCGAGGCCAATATTCAACATTATCGAGGGTATCCGACGACGTTGCGGTGACGACTTTATGCTAGGTTTAAGACTGTCTCCCGAACGATTTGGTATGCAGCTGGGTGAAGTGCTGGTAATTTGTCAGCGACTCTTTGCTGAATCGCAGATTGATTTTCTCGATATGTCTCTGTGGGATGTGTTCAAGGATCCCGACGAGGAGCAATTCAAAGGACAGGGCCTGATGAGCTACTTTACGGCGCTAGAACGTGGTCCTGTGCGCCTGGGTGTCGCTGGTAAAATCACCACGCCGGCTGACGCCGAGCGGGTATTGGCGGCTGGCGTCGATTGGCTAATGCTGGGTCGCGCCGCTATTCTGCATCATGATTACCCTAATCAGTTGCAGCGCGATCCCGGGTTTACACCTGTGACGATACCGGTTACCGCGGACTATTTACGTGCGGAAGGGCTCGGTGAAAACTTCGTCCAGTACATGAGTGGTTGGAAAGGTTTTGTTGAAGGCTAGAACCGCGCGATAGATGCTCAGCGTTGTCGGTAGTGGTAAGGATATGCCACGCTAAATCCGGCTTGACGAAAGAATGCAGTGGCGCTGGGGTTAGCATCACTGATCGTCAGGTAGGCCATGGTTGCACCGTGGGCCTGGCCGAATCCTTGCAGGCCATCTAGCAGACGCTGGCCGTGACCGCGGCGTCGCCAATCAGGTAAGAGCCATAAGTCGTCGAGGTACAGATGGGTGCCACTTTGTAGCGCTCGCCCATAGCCCACCGCAATGCCATCGGCCTCGATGACGGCACACCACATAGGTAATTCTATCTGACTCAACAGTTGTTCCTGGAGCAGGCGTTGGCCAGAGACATCCTCAGGATTTAGCCGATAACACAAATCCAACCAGCGGGTTAACGGTAAAGTCTTGAGTGCTGTGGTTGGGGTTCGGGATAAGGCTCGATTCAATACCACACCACTTTCTGCAGTTCGATAGCCACTGTCGCGCAGATATGTGTCGATGGATTGGTGATAACCGAGGCTGGTCAGGCGAAAGGTGGAGCTCTGACGCTGAAGTTGAAATTGTTCCTCGCAATAAGCCACCTTGGCCGCCAAGCCAATTTCACCTTGGCGCAGGGGCCAGACAGAATCGGTGCTGAGGCTGTAGCCACGACTGAAGCGCAGCAGCCAGCCATCATAAACCAGAGTGTTAAACACCGGATTGACATGGGTTTGTTGCGTTTCTAGTTGGATGACATCATGCATACGGCAAGAATACCACTTCCTGGTCAGTAGTGAGATACTGCTGTTTTTGTCGCTTACAGGTTGAAGCCATGCAAGTCAGTACCGGTACGATAGTCACCTTCCATTACACCCTAAAGGACGAAACAGGTCTTGAGCTCGAGACCAATCGCAATGAGGCACCGCAGGCCTGCTTGATCGGACGGCGGAATATCCTCGCCGGACTGGAAGCAGCCATCATGGATAAGTCTGCAGGCGACAGTGTCCACGTGGTGTTGCCGCCTGAACAGGCCTACGGCCAGCGCGTTGAAGACTCACAACATCGAGTACCCATCAAGCACCTGGTTGACGCACCAAAGAAGCTCAAGGCTGGACAAATTGTCCATATCAACACGAAAGAGGGTGTGCGTAATGCCCGAATTATCAAGGTCGGAAAATTCAATGTGGATATAGACGCAAACCATCCTTTTGCCGGCCAGACTCTGGCGTTCGAACTCGATATTGTCGAGGTTCGAGAATCGACGCCAGAGGAGCGGGCCCATGGGCATGCCCACGGTGCCGGAGGACATCACCATTAACCGTTTGCTGCAGCCGCTGATTCGTGTGGTTATTCGTGGCTTTGATCGTTACATGCCCGAGCCATTTACGTTTGCTATCGTGATGACCCTAGCGGCGATGATTTTGGCCTATGGTTATACGCCGACAGATTCTCAAGGGGTCGTGATGGCCTGGGGTAACGGCTTGAGTTCGTTGCTGCCCTTCATTACGCAAGTTTGCCTGACGATTCTGTTTGCCTATGCGTTAGCGCATCTTGGGCCTGTGCCTCGCTATCTGGAGTGGCTCGCGGGCCTGCCGAAAACCGCTACGTCAGCCTATGGATTCGTGGCTCTATTTGCCGGTTGCGTCTGTCTGATCGCCTGGCCGCTGGGAACGATTCTGGGTGGCTTAATGGCGCGTCAGGTTGCACTGTCCTTTCGGCGCAGGGGTATTCAGGTTCATTACCCATTGTTAGGTGGTGCGGCATTCAGCGGTTTTGTGGTCTGGCACATGGGTTATTCTGGCTCGGCGCCTTTGATGGTGGCGACGCCGGGGAACTCGATGGAAACCCTGTTAGGGGGGTTGCTGCCGGTGACCGAAACCATTTTGTCGACATTTAATCTGGTAACGATTGGGGTGACACTAGCGACCGTGGTGTTAGTTGCCATGCAACTTGGGCCGGCGGTAGGGGAAATCGAGGAAATCGATGAGCCCGAGACGAGCAGTGAAGCGCTTCTAGCGGCCGACCAGCCGTTGGCAGCTCGGTCGGGTCTGGCGGGATATCTTGAGGGCGCCCGTTGGCTGACGTTGGGTCTGGGTTTGATCTTGGTGACGTATATCGGTAATTGGTTTTATACCGAAGGCATTCGATTGGATTTGAATATCGTCAACTGGACTTTCCTGGCCGCTTGTTTACTACTGACGCGTTCCTCGATGGAGTTTACCCAGGTGTTAATGCAGGCGGGTCGAGCGATAGTGCCGACCTTACTTCAATATCCATTATATGCTGGCATCATGGGCATCATGCTGAATACGGGTTTTGTTGCCCAGATCGCAGGTTTTTTTGCCAGAATCGGCACGGCCGAAAGTCTACCGTTGATTGCCTTTTTCTCTGGCGGCGTGATTAATCTGTTTATCCCCTCGGGTGGCGCTCAATGGGCTGTTCAGGGGCCGGCATTTTTGGAAGCGGCCAAGACCCTCGGTACTGATCCGGCGCTGATTGTGATGGGTGTCGCCTATGGTGACCAGTGGACTAACATCATTCATCCGTTCGTAGTGATACCGTTGTTGATTATGACCGGGTTACCTGCGAACAAAGTCTTGTCCTATTCATTTATTATGTTTCTGGTTGCCACGTTGCCGTTAGTGGGTGGTTTGATTGCTGCGAGTTATTTCTAATCACGATGTTTTTAGTTTAATTTTGTTATAGTAGCCGTTAGGCAATTTCTGTATCACACAGATAAATCTATCCTTGTGATATCAAATAAAATATTTAGCGGGAACACAGATAATATGACGATCAAGCGAATAAAATCCGGTCCAAGAATGAGTCAAGCTGTTGTCTATAATGGTGTCGTATCGACAGCCGGCCAGGTTGCGCAGAATGCCGCTGGTGGCACTGCGGCCGAGCAGACTGCGGATATCTTGCAAGCTATCGACGAGCTCTTGGCGCAGGCGGGTACTGATAAGTCTCAACTGCTGACGGCCACTATCTGGTTGGCTGATATGGCCGACTTTGCCGGACTGAACAGTGTTTGGGATAAGTGGGTTGTCGACGGTGCCACCCCAACTCGTGCCTGTGTTGAATCGAAACTGGCGGCGCCTCAATATACAGTTGAAATTGCAGTCACCGCCGCTGTCGCTGTTTAAAAATACGCCATGACGAAGGGGTATTGACTAGTTAATGCTCAAGATTGGGCTGCTGGCGCAGGCATCGTCAACAAGAACGCCTGCATTGCGGCCCGCCGAGAAGGACTGATGGACATGGCTTTCCGGGCTTTGAGGTCCATGGCGATGGCAAGGGCTTCTGCGGCGACCACGCAGCGTCCGGTCTCGACACTGTAGAGCTGATGAACGAAATGCTGGGTCTTGTCGGCGAGAGCGAGTACGCCGGAGACAACCTCAAATCGCTCACCCAGGTTTAAGGATCCAGAGTAAGTCATACGGTATTCGAGCACCGCGCCGCCCTCGTCGCCCGCGCCGCGCAAGCCCGGTTCTTCCGGGCTGGCGAACCTGGCCCAGAGGTTCGGCATTGAGTCTGAAACGCGGCCCATGTACAGGTGAGGTAGGAGGCGGCCATCCGCTGAGCATTCGTCGGCTTGAATCATACCCCTGCCGATGGTGATGAAGCCCTGTTCAAGGGCCTCAGCCAAACTTAGGTGCGCAAATGGTGAGTCCCGATAAGCGATACCTCGACTGCCGGCGTGATCTGGCAGTGGTACATGGCTGGCCGGGTGGCGTTCCAGCCTGGTGTTGAAGGTCTGGGTGAAGGATGCCTGAACCAGCCCGGTTTCGGTATTGTGCAGTTCTGTCAGCACCGTAAAGCTGTTTTCAGTGGTTCCCAGCAGACCTATAAGGCCCGTTAATGGTGTAGCGATTCTGGCTTCTGCAAGATAGCGCATGTGCTGCGCAGCGATCGACTGTAACGTCGTATCAAGAGTTAGGGGTGTCGCCAGACCGAGGTCCAACAATCCACAGGTCAAGGTCTGCTGCATTTTCTGAGCATAAAACCTCACATTGAGGTGGTCGTTCTCGTCACACTCCCAGCGGTTAACGCTGCCGAAATATACGGGTGCCAATGGGCTCATGGTTGTGCTCGTCTTATATTTAAGGCTGATGAAGTGCGCGATGGTCGTTATATCCGGCACGGTGTTGTAGCCGATAGGGTACCACGATTGAAGCTGAACGCTGACCGTAATGTCACTGTCGGGATGCACGAACCCTCGATAAAGGGGACTCTAGCTGACAGATCCGTCACTTCACCGTAGATCACTTAAAACCGCGGTTCGATTGCGCTTTAATGGCGGGCAATTGCCGCGCTGTTTGACAGGGTATGCGTCATAATGGCCAGTGGAAGGCTATCTTTAACTCAAGGGTGACCCGAAGTGAATAAAATGCTGCAAGTCTTAGCGCCGTTGGTGATCATCATCGCGGCCGTGGGTGGTTATGCTGGCCTCCATTGGACAAAGCCAGAGCCAGAGAAGAAAGATCGAACACCTCGTGCTTTAAGTGTCTTTGTTGACGCGGTTGAGCGTAAAGATGTGGCGTTAGTCGTGTTAACCCAGGGTGAGGTGCGAGCCGGCACCATGGTCGACCTGGTATCCCAGATACCAGGCAGAGTGGTGGCTGTATCTTCTGAATTTATTGAGGGTGGCCTGGTTCAGGCTGGTATGTCATTGGTCGAAATTGAGCCTGTCGACTATCAATTAGCCCTGGCACAAGCTCAAGCCAGACTCGCCGAAGCTGAGGTTGCGTTGCAAACGGCGGTGGCGACCGCTGAAGTTGCGCGCAAGCAACTGCGAAACGCCAGTCAGGCATCAGATCTCGCACTGCGAAAACCACAGGTTGCCGAGGCGAGGGCGCGCATGGATGCTGCTCGTGCCGACTTGCAGCAGGCCGAGCTGAATCTCTCCCGGACTAAGATCGCCCTGCCATTTGATGGCCGATTGATCAGTACCCGCGTCGATATTGGCCAATATGTGACGCCGGGTATGGCTCTGGGTCGGGCGTTTGCCATTGATAAGGTTGAGGTTCGCCTGCCTTTATCCGACAGTCAGCTGGCTTCCTTGGGTTTACCGATTGGATTTGTGGCTGCTACGGGTCAAGGTTTGGCTGTGTCGTTCTCGGCGATGGTTGCCGGTTCCGAGCAATCTTGGGTCGGTAAGCTGGTTCGCTTAGATGCGGTGATTGATCGTGACACGCGGATGATCTACGGCATCGCAGAGGTACTGGCACCCTATACATTGAATCGGTCGAACCAGGGTATGCCCTTGGCAGTCGGGCTGTATGTGAAAGCGGAGATTCAGGGTCGACAAATTGAGAATGGCTATGTGATACCGCGTGAGGCGTTGCGGGCTGGAAATAAGGTCTATGTGGTGGATGATGCCGGCAAATTGGATATTCGTGAGGTGGTGGTGACTCACAGCAGCTTGACCGATGCTGTGATTGCCAGCGGGCTAGAGGTTGGCGAGCGGGTGGTTGTTTCCTCGATTCGCAATGCGATCCAGGGTATGGCGCTTGAGACTCTCGGCTTGGTCGAGGGTGCGAATCGGGTTGCTAATCGAGAGCAAGGTAAGGCGGTGGGGAGCTAAGACCTATGGCAAGGATTATAGCGTGGTGGGCGTCCAACCCGGTCGCGGCAAACCTATTGATGTTTGGGATATTGCTGGCCGGACTACTTGGCTTCCTGTCTATGGAGCGAGAAGCCTTTCCGGTCTTCAAGCCTCATCAAGTAGTCATAGAAGTTGTTTGGCCGGGTGCTGCGCCGCAGGAAGTGGAAGAACAGATCGTGATGCGCATAGAAGAAGCGCTGAATGGGCTTGAAAGTGTCTATCGGTATTACTCAACCGCCACTGAAAACTTTGCTCGTATAGAGGTGCACACCTTACCTAGCCAGAATATGGATTCATTCCTGAATGATGTAAAAAATGCGGTGGATGCGGTCAACTCCCTACCCAGAGACATCGAAAATCCTAAGGTTAGGCGAGTGGAATACCGTCAGGAAATGATGCGTATTGCGGTACATGGCCACATTGGTGAGAAGGCTCTGACGCAGCTGGCTCAGGACATGCGCGATGAAATCGCCCAATTACCTTATATTTCCCTCGTGGATTTATTTGGTAGTCGTCGAGAAGAAGTCACTATCGAATTGTCCGATGATGCCATGCGACAGTATGGCCTTGGTTTCGACGAGGTCGCCGCGGCCATCCGCGCCAGTTCGATTAACTTGTCGACGGGCCAGATCCGTACCGAAACCGGCGATGTGAGGTTGCGGGCTCGAAACATGGCAGACAGCGAAGCTGAGTTCAGTCGAATTATTATTCGTCAATCCCAAGGCGGGGCCAGTGTCCGTGTTGGCGACGTTGCCCGAGTGATTGATGGTTTCGAAGATGAAGAAATTCTCGCTACCATGAACGGTGAGCCGGCGGTGTTACTGCAAGTTCTGTCCACGGACAATATGCAAGTCGTCAAATCTAGTGATGCGGTCAGAGCTTGGATGGCAACACGCAAACTTGATCTACCCGAGGGTGTCAGTCTTTCCCTATGGTTCGATACGGCGGATATTTATAAAAGCCGAATGAACACGATTACCTCTTCGGCATTTGTTGGTCTCTTGTTGGTGTTCCTGGTTCTGATTCTAAGCTTGCGGCCGGTGGTTGCTCTCTGGGTCACTGTGGGGATCGCGGTATCGTTTATGGGCGCATTTGCACTGTTGCCGATGAACGATGTGTCGCTAAATATCATGTCTACCTTTGCCTTCTTGCTGGTGCTGGGGATTGTCGTCGATGACGCCATTGTGGTCGGCGAGAGTATTCACCAGCATAGTCATACCCATGGTGGCCTCGCTGCTGCCATTGAGGGCGCTTCAGTGGTGTCAAAACCGGTGATCTTTGCGGTACTCACCACCATGGTTGCGTTTGCGCCATTCTTTTTCTTGTCTACGGAAGAGGCTCAGGTCACTCGTCAGTTTTCGATCGTTATCACATTGGCATTGCTGGTGTCACTGGTCGAGGCATTTCTGATACTGCCTGCGCACTTGGCACATCTCCAGCATCGCGAAAAATTGGGCGTGCTGGCCCGTTGGCAGAAGCGCATCGAGGAAAGCATAGTGCATTTTGCCGACACGACTTACCGTCGTTGGGTAGATCGTTGTGTTCGCTATCGATACGTTACGGTCAGCGCGTTTGCAATGGCTTTTATTTTGAGTCTCGGGCTTTACTCCAGTGGTTGGGTCAAGTTCGGGTTTATGCCGGAAGTCGAAAATGAAATCATCTACCTAAATGTCACGTTACCGACGGGAACACCCTACGCTCGTGCACTCACTGTCCTCGATCAATTGCAGGAAGCCGAATTAAAATTGATCAAGGAAGTTGACGAGCGGGCGATCGAGGAGGGGGGCTCCGGCCAACTGATTGAAGGCTGGTATACGCGTTCTCGTCGGGACAGTGTGATTGCCATCATTAAGCTGGCGCCGCCCGAAATCCGAGATCTTAGTGCAAAAGAAGCGGCGACGCGATTAAGAGAGCTGGTGGGCGAAATTCCAGATGCGGATGAGATTGAAGTTAACTATACGATGAATAATTCGACGCCCCAGGTTAACTATGCACTGCGTCACGGGGACATGGAGGTTTTGCGTGCCGCAGCATCAGAAGTTCAAGCGCAGCTTTACAGTTATGACGGCACCTTTTATGTGCGCGACTCTATGCGTGGCGAATCAGATGAGCTGCACATCCAGTTGTTACCGGGTGCGGAAAAGCTCGGTGTGACCCTGGCGCAGGTTTCACAGCAAGTGCGACAGGCTTACTTCGGTGAAGAAGTTCAACGACTGCCTCGAGAAAATGGTGATGTCAGGGTGATGGTGCGTTATCCCTCAGCTTTGCGTCATAGCCTCGACAGCCTTAACCAGTTTTACATTCGCACATTAGAGGGTCGAGAAATACCGTTGTTGTCAGTGGCTGAAATTGCGGTGACCACCGGTGTTCAGAATATTGATCGCCGAGATGGTGAACGGGTTGTATGGGTCACCGCAGATGTGACCGGTGACCTGATGAGTGATATCAATACGGATATGAAAGATAATTTCTTGCCTAAAATTGAGAAAAACTATCCTGGTATTAAGATCGGTGTCAGCGGTAATGCGGAAAGTGAGGAGTTATTTATGGGCGAGCTCGTCTCCTTGTTCGCCATTGCTTTATTTGTCATGTACGCACTGATCGCCGTTGCATTTCGCTCCTATTGGCTACCCTTGTTGGTGATGACCGCCATTCCTTTTGGCTTTATGGGGGCTGTCTACGGTCATTGGCTATTCGGTGTGTCTATGGCCATGTTTTCCTATTTTGGCATCGGTGCGGCGGCAGGGGTGGTGGTGAATGATAATCTGGTGCTGGTGGACTACGTAGAACGTCTGCGGCAGCAGAGTCGGAATGCTGCAGAGGCTGTTGTGACCGCCGGCGTCGCACGCTTTAGACCGATTTTGCTCACCTCAGTGACTACCTTTGTGGGGCTAATGCCAATCATGGCTGAGCGCTCTACGGACGCTCAGTTTTTGAAGCCGGCCGTGTTATCTCTGGCGTTCGGGGTCTTGTTCGCCTTGTTTGTGTCGCTCTTAATGGTGCCTGCTCTGTATTGTGTGGGTGATGATATAAGCGCGTTGTTGAGGGGCTTGAAACAACGAGTGCAACAGAAATGGGCAGGCGTGTCGCCCGCTGTTTCTGCAGAGGAAAAACAGCTGGCCCCCTGATTTGTCGCCCTGGTGCAAAGCTCGACGCTGCAGTCACAGCGCTGTATATTAGGCCTTTGCGTCGAGAGGATACGAGTATGCCCATGGAAGATGAGTTAATTCTGGAACAAATTCAGATTGGTCCCATGCAAAATTTCACCTATCTGATCGGTTCGAAGCGAACGCGAGAAGTTGTGGTGATAGATCCGGCCTGGGATATCGATGCCATCATGAATATCATCAACGAGCGTGGCTATACACTGAATGCCGCGCTGTTGACGCACTATCATCCTGATCATTGTGGCGGCTCTTTTGGCAAAAATAAGGTACAGGGTGTCGCTGAGTTATTAGCAGTCAATCCCGTGAAAATTTATGCCCATAAGATTGAGGCCGATGGGGTCAAGAAGGTCACGGGTATCTCGGACTCCGATATGGTCAAGGTAGACTCCGGCGACCGGCTGAAAGTTGGTGACGTTGAGGTGGAGTTCTTACATACACCCGGTCATACGCCAGGCTCTCAGTGCTTTCGAGTCAAGCAAACTTTGGTCTCGGGAGATACCCTGTTTATCAATGGTTGTGGTCGAGTGGACCTGCCTGGTTCAAACTCTGAGGATATGTATCATAGTATCCAGAAGTTGGCGGCGTTGCCTGATGATACTTTGTTGCTGCCCGGGCATAACTATTCCGATGTGCCGAACGCCAGCCTTGCTGAGACAAAAAAAATCAATACCTATATGCGGATCAACGACCTGGCTTCTTGGAAGATGCTGATGGGTGACTGATTTACCGGTTAGAAATTCGGCAGCTGAGATTTTTGATCGGGCGATTACAGCAACACAAATAAGCATCTGAGAGGATTGAGATGGATATTGTAGCGACAGGATTATCGTTCACTGAAGCGCCCCGTTGGCATGCCGGCAGGTTGTTTTTCTCTGATTTTTACACCCATCGGGTGCTGGCATTGGATGCGCAAGGTCACCTTGAAACTATCGTTGAGGTTCCGAATCAGCCTTCCGGGCTGGGCTGGTTGCCCGATGGGCGAATGTTGATAGTGTCTATGCTGGATCGTAAGTTGTTGCGGCTTGAGCCTGATGGCCAATTGGTAGAGCACGCAGATTTGTCCCAACTCGCGTCCTATCACTGCAACGATATGGTAGTTGATGCCACAGGGCGAGCTTACGTCGGTAACTTTGGTTCTGATATTGAAAGCGGCGGCGTGCCGGTAGCTGCCAACCTAATAAAAGTCGAGCCAGATGGCTCAGTGTCCGTGGCGGCAGCGGACATGGTGTTTGCCAATGGCAGTGTGATCACCCCTGATGGACAGATGCTGATTGTCGGCGAAACTTTCGCGGCGCGCCTGACAGCATTCGATATTGATGCTAAGGGTGACTTATTGAATCGACGAGAGTGGGCCAATATCGCGCCACACGCACCGGACGGTATCTGTCTTGATGCGCAAGGCGCTATCTGGGTGGCTGATCCCGTTGGTCAGTGCGTCGTTCGCGTTCAAGCGGGCGGCGAAATCCTGCAGAAGATTGATACCGGTCGCTCAGCCTTTGCTTGCATGCTCGGTGGTCCTGATCTCAAGAC
>DGOD01000309.1 GCA_002389265.1 Gammaproteobacteria bacterium UBA4475 | reverse complement strand
TGCCCCAACACTCCACTGGCTTTACCTCTTCGTTGAGCTTGGCAATTTCCTGCAAATATTCAGGGCTATGTGCGATGCCTTTGTAGCTCGGCAGATGATCATAATAAGGAATGCGCGGCTGGTCATAGCGCAACGCAAAGGTTGGATACAAACGCTCATGGGACCCTGGCCATACCTTAAACCCACCTCCGTCTTGCGGACAATCACCAATCAGGCCAACAACGCCTAACTGAAATGGATGACCGTCCGTATGACACTGATCCGGTTCGACGGCTTTATTACCATAAGGCAAAGTGCAATAAACCCCGCGGGCGCCTTCGTTCCCAGTGGCTGGATCCGTTGGGCCACCAGGCCAGGCATTCCCATAACTACCCATAGGTAAGCCGTTAGCTACCGCTTGCCGCAATTGGCCACCCAGTAGTTGCGTCGCCATCGCACAAATGGATTCGCTATAAATTAGCTTGATCACCTCTGGGCTGACACCTAAGAACCGATTCAGCCAGCGATAGCCCTGGCGTACATGTCGTGCGTCAGTACTCTCATCGGCGGTTTTGAAAGGTCCAATCTGGCTTGTGAGATCATCAGCTTGAATCGTCGCATGCATCGGCAACGCCTGCCACATCAAGTCCTGCACCTTTTGACATTGGTCCTGCGCCATGGCGCCAGGCACTATTAGATAGCCCTTAGCTTTAAAAAAACTGATCTGCTCGTCGCTTAGTATCATGACCCCGCGCTACCCTGCTCTTGATGTTACTCACTATCCTACCCGCGATGAGTCAAGACACAACACGTAAAACCACCCCGGCCGATGGGAAAACCACGTGCAGCACGCGAAAGATTACGCCTAGATTGGAATACCATTCGGCAGGGAGGCAGCATGCGGTGTCGATCATCAAATACCACCCACCCTGAAGCAAACTAAAAATCCAGCATCAACTTGCGGCTTTATCCTGATGATCTCGTGGCGCGCTTACCGATGATGAAACCAAACCACCGCCGCGGGACAGCAAGTGGTTTGTCTAGGATGTGCGGGAAGACATTTGAAAAAATTTACTTTGGTGGCGATTACCAGGGTAGTTCTTCACCATCCCAATTCCAGAACCGACCGCTCTGCGCCATGCTGAGCTTGTCGATTACTGCGATTAAGCCCCCGACACTCTGCTCGACACTCAAGTCGGCATCAGAGCCACCCATATCAGTTCGCACCCAACCTGGGTGCACAGGACAAGCAATGACACCCTCGGCGAGTAACTCGTTGGCCATCACCTGCATTACTTTGTTCAAGGCGGCCTTGGAACTGCGATATGCATAGAGGCCGGTGCCCGGCCGACTGATTGAGCCCATGTAGCTGGAGACACTGATGATGCGCGGTCGGTCTGCTGGTTTGAGATTCTTTAGCAACCTCGACGAAAGCATAAACGGCGCGATAGTGTTGGTGTTGAACGCCGCCAGCCAACTTTCGGCATCCATATCATCCAAGCCCTGATTCGCACTGCCCTTCACTCCCGCATTGTTAATCAGAACATCAATGACTTTGTCTTTGATGCTGGCGCAAAAGGCGTCCACCGATTGCCTATCAGTCACATCAAGCTGGGCGACCTGTAAATTCGGATTTGAGGTCAATGTAATAAGATCCGTGGCGCTTGATGGATTTCTGCAGGTCGCTATAACCGTATTGTTGGCTCGGAGGTACTGTCGAGTCAATTCCAGGCCGATACCACGGTTGGCGCCCGTAATAGTGATGGTTTCCACGAGTGTACTCCTTAAAAATAGGGGTGAGCTGGAATTGTCGCTTTAGAGACTACTCCCACTCTATCGTCGCCGGCGGCTTGCTGGAAATGTCATAGGTGACCCGTGAGATGCCGCTGATTTCATTAATGATTCGGCCAGAGACTTTCTCCAAAAAATCATAGGGCAGATGCGCCCAACGGGCTGTCATGAAGTCGATGGTTTCCACTGCGCGCAAAGCAATAACATACTCGTAGCGACGAGCGTCGCCTACTACGCCCACAGACTTCACCGGCAAAAATACTGCGAATGCTTGGCTGACTTTTTCATAGAGGTTTGCGGCACGCAATTCTTCGATGAAGATGGCATCCGCTTCCCGCAACAGATCGGCGAAGGGTTTTGACACTGGGCCGAGAATTCTGACGCCGAGGCCGGGGCCTGGAAACGGATGACGGAACACCATCTCTTTCGTCAGGCCTAGTTCGAGACCAATTTTACGCACTTCATCTTTGAACAGTTCGCGCAGGGGCTCGATCAAGGCCAATTGCATATAATCCGGTAAGCCACCAACGTTATGGTGAGATTTGATCACGTGGGCTTTGCCGTCTTTGTTACCTGCTGACTCGATGACGTCTGGGTAAATGGTTCCCTGAGCGAGAAAATCAACGTCTTCAATGGCCTTGGCTTGCACATCGAAAACCTCAATGAACGTGTTACCGATAATTTTACGCTTTTGTTCTGGATCGGCGACGCCGGCAAGCTTACCCATGAACAGGTCAGCAGCATCGACCTTGATGATGTTCAGTTTAAACACGTTCTCTGACCCCTGACCGAGCATGTTCATTACCTGCTCGCCTTCTTCGTTACGCAACAGGCCGTTATCAACAAACACACAGGTCAGCTGGTCGCCAATGGCTCGGGATAACAGGGCGGCGACCACTGACGAGTCAACACCGCCAGACAAGCCAAGAATGACTTTGCGGTCACCGACTTTGAGGCGCACATCAGCAATGATGTCTTCGACGATATTCGCCGGTGTCCACAGACCCTGGCAGCCACAAATGGTTTTGATAAACCGAGTCATGATGGCGACGCCCTGGAGCGTGTGATTCACTTCGGGATGAAACTGCAAACCATAGAAGTGGCGTGTGTCGTCGGCCATGGCGGCAAACTCGGTGGTGCTGGTACTGGCGACACCCTGAAAGCCCGGTGGTAGCTCGGCGACTTTGTCGCCATGACTCATCCAGACGTCGAGATAGGTCTTATCTGCATCGAGTTCGTCGTGAATATCTTGCAGCAAGTTGCTGGGGCTATTGACCTCAACCCGGGCATAGCCGAATTCACGTTTTAAGGAAGCCTCGACCCGGCCACCTAACTGTAACGCCATGGTTTGCATGCCATAACAGATACCGAGCACCGGGACACCGAGATTGAACAGATACTCTGGCGCTCGCAAGGTATCGTCTTGGGTCACAGATTCCGGCCCACCGGAGAGGATGATGCCTCGTGGATTGAATTCTCGAACCGTCGCCTCATCGAGGTTAAAGGCCCGTATTTCGCAATAAACGCCCACTTCTCGAACCCGACGGGCGATCAGCTGGGTATATTGAGAACCAAAATCCAGAATCAGGATTTTCTCGGCATGAATATTATGCCCGGTAAGATCAGCGCTTACAGCAGCGGTTCCAGCAGAAGGTACAACAGGGGGTACTTCGGTCGTAGTCATTGAATTCAGGCCACTCCAAAGGCGCGTATTATACAGATAGGTCTTGCAGATGCGAGTAAAACAGGCATCATGACCGGATGTCATTAATACCACAATCAAACCGCGAAATTCTTTCTGTTGCTGACCTCAATCACGCTGCCAGACGTTTGCTGGAAGGCGAGTTTTCCATGGTCTTCGTCTCTGGTGAAATTTCTAATTTCGCCCGCCCATCCTCAGGCCACTGGTACTTTACCCTGAAGGACAGTGGCGCTCAGATTCGCTGCGCCATGTTCCGTAATCGTAACCAGTCGATTCGTTTCACCCCGAAAGATGGTCAGCAGGTGATTGTGCGCGGCAAAATCAGCCTGTACGAGGGTCGCGGCGAATATCAATTGATCGCCGAATTTGTCGAGGAGGCGGGCGACGGCGCCCTGCGACGAGCATTCGACAAGCTTAAAGGCCAGCTTCAGGCGGAAGGCTTGTTTGACGCAGCGCGCAAGCAGCCTATCCCTGCTATGCCGCAGCATTTGGGCATTATTACGTCACCTACCGGGGCAGCGATTCGGGATGTCTTGCAGGTTATGCGTCGGCGCTTTCCGGCGATTAATATCACCATTTTACCCGTGGCCGTGCAGGGTGAGGAATCACCCCAACAGATAGTCAGGGCCCTGAACGCGGCCAATGCCTATGTAGATGACCCGTTTGACGTGATTCTGCTGACTCGAGGCGGTGGCTCGCTGGAGGATTTATGGAGTTTCAATACGGAACCCGTTGCTCGAGCGATATTCAATAGTCGCCTACCGGTGGTGTGTGCCGTGGGCCACGAAACGGACGTCTCGATTGCCGATTTCGTCGCCGACCTGCGTGCACCCACCCCCTCTGCCGCGGCTGAGTTGATCAGCCCCGATGCCGGTGAATGGCTGCAGACGTTTTTACGTTATGAGCGACGCATGGTGAGCCTGGCCAATGCCGAGATCAGTCAACAGCGTCGGCATTTGCAGCACCTGGGTAACCGCATGCGTCACCCCGGTCAGCGCCTCCAAGATTTTCACCAGCGCTTGGATGATCTCGAATTACGCCTGCGTGGCGGATTCCGCCATTACCTCGGCCAATTTCGCATACCCGACATGCAAGCCCGACTGCTCCGTGCTATCCAGCGTCAAACCGAACGTGCGCGAGCGCGCTTGAATCTGGCGGCAGCGGGTATTCAGGAGCCGAGCCAGTTGATCGACGCCCAACAACGCCAGCTGCATTATCTGCAGCAACGTCTGATACGACAAATGCGCGAACTGCTTGATGCCAGTCACCGGCAGCTGACCCGTAGCGCCGAGCAACTGAACACGGTCAGCCCCCTGGCGACACTACAGCGAGGCTATGCCATCGTCTCAGCGCCAGATAAGCCCACTGCAATAGTCCGCGATGCCTTAACACTCAAGCCCGGGCAACAGATCAGTGCGCGCGTTCATCGTGGTCGATTCGAGGCCACGGTCACCGCGGTTTTCGATGATGCCAACGACGCGCCCATGGCGGATCTTAAGGAAGCACCATAAACATGAGCATGAACCTGCACATAAACAACTTCAGTCATCTGAAATCTTGTGGCACTGCCTGGCTAATCGGTTGTTTGGCGGTTATTTGCTTGCCCGCCTACGGTCTGCCTCGAGCCGAGCCGGTACCAGGTGGTGTCGCAGTCATCGAAGTCGCCAGTGAAGCCACCAGCGCAAGGTTTGGTGATCGCCCAGTGCTCCTGACCAGGGTCGATGATAAGCACTACGCCATCATTGGGCTTGCCCTGTCTACAGCGCCGGGCACCTACCAGCTAGCACTAGAATTCGACGCCGAAACCCGCCAAACACTGGCCTTTGAGGTCAAACCCAAGACCTACCCCGTGCAGCGCCTGACCATACCTGATGACCGCAAGGTTAACCCGTATGCTCAGGACATGGATCGCATTCAGCAGGAGCGTTCCCTGATGGACAACGCTTTCCTGCACTTCAGGGAAGGACCTGTGATCACTGACTTCGCCGTACCTACCCGCGGCAGACGCTCCAGCTCATTTGGCTCTCGGCGGATTCTCAATGATCAGCCACGCAGCCCACATAGCGGCATGGATATAGCGGCGCCTTCTGGCACGAACATTATTGCCCCAGCAGCTGGGATCGTGACTGCTGTGGGTGACTATTTCTTTAACGGCAATACCGTCATCCTTGACCATGGCCAGGGGCTGATCACCATGTATTGTCATCTCAGCGCAACGACAGTCAAACTTGGCGACCGGGTGGATCGCGGTGATGGCATCGGCGAGGTGGGTCAAACCGGAAGGGTCACAGGGCCGCACCTGCATTGGAGCGTCAGCCTAAATAATGCCAGGGTCGATCCCGGTTTATTTATTCAGACCGATCCTCAGCAGGAATTGCAATAACCATGCTGTTACCCTATTTCGAGCAATATGAGGGTAACGGTCCGGCATTGCTAATGGTCCATGGATTTCTGTCTTCCCGCGCCCAGTGGCTGGCGAATCTAGACGCACTGCGGCAGGTCTGCTCACCGGTTGTGATTGAGCTCTTTGGTCATGGGCGTGCGGCTTCACCCACCGACTCAGCGTGCTATCAGCCAGACTATTATGTGGCGGCGTTTGACCTGATCCGTCAGCAACTGGGCATTGAAAGCTGGTCTGTACTGGGTTATTCCCTCGGTGCGGCACTGACGTTACGTTACAGCCTGACGCATCCAGGACACACCCATGCCCAGGTGTTTACCAACTCCACATCAGCCTTTGCAGAGCCGGCGGTCACCGCCCACTTCAGAAAAAATGCTCAACAACTGATTCGGCAATATGAAACCGGTGGGCTAGACGCCATCAATGCCATCGCTGTGCATCCCCGGCATGCCAAGCGCATCCCCGAACCGTGGAAGGCGCAACTGCTTGCCGACTGCCAACAACTCAGCCCTGGGGGCGTCGGCCGAACCCTAGCGCACACCAATGGCAATGCATCGGTGCGAGACTTGATCAAAAACAACCAGGTACCGACCCTGCTGGTGCAAGGCACACGAGAAGCAAGATTTGAACCTTTCAGGGATTATGCTGAAGCGACGATGCCAAACCTGGAAATTGTCACCGTTGACGCCGGACACGCGGTCAATCTCGAAGCCATCGACGGCTTCAATACTGCCGTCACAGATTTCTTACGACGTCATTAATGAAGCGATTGGCAGGTTGTCGGCAGGGTATTGATTCACTCGCTACTGTTTGTGCTTACCCTTACGCCGATCGGTCTTCTTCGAGTTTCGCACGTGCTCTACCAGCCGCCGCTTGCTCTTGATCTGGCTCGCAGAGAGGACATTCTTTCGATCCTTGAACGGATTGTCAGAAGTCTTGAACTCAATTCGAATTGGCGTACCCTCAAGCTTCAAGGCTGCAACAAACTTGTTCTGCAAGTAGCGTTTGTAGGAGTCGGGAACGGCTTCAGTCTGGTTGCCATGGATAACTATTATTGGCGGATTATTTCCACCCACATGCACATAGCGTAGCTTGATGCGTCGGCCATTCACCGTTGGTGGCTGGTGCTCCTGCAAGGCCTTCGCCAGAATATCGTTCAACGTATGGGTTTGCAGCTTTCTGGTGGCCGACTCGTAGGCTTTGTTGATGGATTCATAAAGCTTGCCGACACCATTGCCTTTTAACGCCGATATGAAATGGGTCTGGGCAAAATCGATAAAAATCAGACGTCGCTCAAGCTCGCGCTTGACGATATTTTTCTGTTCAAGGTCGGTACTATCCCACTTGTTAATCGCAACCACCAAGGCCCTACCTGCATCCAACACATGACCTAACAGATGCAAATCTTGATCGACGATACCGTCAATCGCATCCACCATTAGCACCACAACATTGGCATCATCAATGGCAGCCAGGGTTTTAATAATCGAGAATTTTTCAACTTTTTCC
>DGOD01000327.1 GCA_002389265.1 Gammaproteobacteria bacterium UBA4475 | reverse complement strand
TCGGTGACGCTGCAATCTACCTGAACCAGATATGAGCTTGACGATTTCAGGAAACCCTGCATAACTCACCGTGCCATGGCCGGTGATGGCAACCCGTAACCGATCGTTCACCGAGATCGCCGCGCGCCCCGGACCTGTGACGTTAAGGCTCGCGAAGTCACTGATCATGGTCTCGGCCTGATAATCTCCAGCGTCACGCACTACTACTGACTGCGCCTCCACATCACCGCTGACAGACACTCGACCGCGGCCATCGATCAAGACCTCGAGTCGGTCGGCTGTCAGGTGATCCACTCGAATCTCGCCGGCACCCTTTACTTGAAGCACTAATACATCACTATCCATGTCTGGCAACACTGCACGACCGACACCGGTTAAACATAGCTGGCACAGATCCTTGACATGCAAATCGTAAGTAATCACCTCTCGGTAAAGTTGCAGCGAGGCGGGACCGATACTGACATAGCCTAGCAACAGCTCTTCATCCACAACGATGGATTGTAATTGACTGATCCCATAGCGCGGCGCTTGAATCGTCAAAGACTCATGGTCTGATTGGGTAACTTTCAGTATCCCGGGCCCGCGCAGACGCACCTTGCTAAAGTCCCTAACCTCACGTACTTCGATCGTCATAAGTCGTCCCCCGCAATCTTCTTCAATTCACGCTGCAACTCAAACTGGGAAGAAGTCACATGAGACTCCATGGCGCGTACTCGCAGTTCAATATCCGCAAATCTCTTCTTGGCCAGTCGCAATACCTGCACGTTGCTGAGTTGATATGGTCCGGCCGAGGTGTACCGAGCATCGCGAGAATATCTTGGTGGCTTCCCAGCCCTACTACCCGCCGCGATCGGATCCGCAGACGCGCCATTGAAAAGATCATCATCGGCCAGCGCCTCATCAGCGTCGAAATCATCAGCATAATGGTCGAAACCTTCGGCCTCAAAACGATCGGCAACCTCTCGATAGTAAGGTTTGTCTTCCATCAGGAAGAAATAGAGAATGAAATACACTGGCAAAGTGAGCGATGGAGCAAAGAGCAAACCCAGTAGGGCGAACAACCGGACCTGCCAGGTTTTGACCTCGAGGTACTCTGCCATGCCGGCACAAACACCGAAGACTTTGCCGCGCTTTTTGTCTCGATAGAGCGTCTTGTCGGCATTAAAGCGGCTCAATAAAGACGGGCGACGATGCCGAGCACTGCGGCGACGTGATTTGTGATCCCGCGATCGACGAGCACGTCCCGCATCCGCTCGGCTTTCACGAGTGACCATCTCCGGCTCATCTGCCTCATCGTTTCTTTCTTGACCGCTTGCACTTTGTTCGGGTCTCGCCCGCCGCGCCAGTCGCGCGGCTCGCTCGGCGGCTGCCTCGGCATTCTCAGCCTTACGTTGCGCCCTGATCTCCGCTCGCTCGGCCAGCCGCCTGGCTCTTCTGGCAGCGCTCTGCGCGTCTCGTAGTTCCTTGTCTGAACTGTTCACTAACATCACCCCTTAGTCGATTCGTGGCATGCCACTTATTCGGTTCGGTTCCTGATCATCGTATTGATAATCATGAGGACTGACGTTGCTTTTCACGCCAACCCGGAGTTTCAACATCAAGGATGGCTTCCAGCGTCTCGATTCGAGCTGCCATTTTATTAGCGACGTCAATCATGTCTTCCAGCTCTCCACGCTCACCTGCCGATAATCCATCAACGTTTCTGGCCTTCGATCGATAGTGGAAAACAATCCAGATCGGCGCCACCACAACCATAAAGACCACTACCGGGACAAAAAATGCTACGACTATACCGTCCATTTAATCACCTCAAATTCGCGCTGAGTTACTCGCCGTCGACTTGTTTAGCCGCCACTTCTGCCTGCATCTTTTGCTTCAACTGAGTCAACTGGGCATCCACCTGCTCGTCATTTTCGAGATCGGCGATTTCGTCTGCCAGATTCCGCTGACCCAGATCAAACGCCTCGACCTCACCCTCCAGGTCGTCTATGCGCCGCTCGTAACGTTCGAATCGACTCACGGCATCCTCAATGCTCACCCCGTTAATCTGACGTTTGACGCCCATCCGCGACTGGGCTGTCTTGCCCCGAATGATCAACGCTTTCTGGCGCATCTTCGCATCGGTCAGTTTCTGCTGTAGTTGACTGATATCGTCAGACAATTTTTGCAGGTTATCCTCAATCTGCTCTAGGTCGGCATCAATACTGCTTACCGCCGCCAGCGCTTCATTACGCTCTTTCAGAGCCGCGCGCGCCAAGTCTTCACGGTCTTTGGTCAGTGCGATCTCTGCTTTACGCTGCCATTCTCCTGCCTCATGACTGAATCGACCTGATCGTCGTGCTAATTCTTTTTTGTCAGCAATCAGCTTCGCCGACTGAGTTCGGACCTCAACTAGCGTTTCCTCCATCTCTTGAATAATGAGCCGAACCATCTTTTCGGGATCTTCGGCTTTGTCCAGTATCGCGTTGATATTGGCGTTGATAATATCTGTGAATCTGGAAAAAATGCCCATATTCTTCAACCTCGTGTTGTGAAAACTGTTGTGAAAATAACTGGTGGCACTGGAATCATCCTGACCACCGCGCATAACGCATCCTGTGGTTTCCTATACCCACGATTCATGCCAATCTTCCCAGCATTTAAAAAATATGATATCCCATTGTTTTTTAAAGCTTATTATCATTTTTAGAATTTGTTGTATGATCTATTGACGGAGACCACACCAGCGTTTTAGCGAATATGGCTAACTATTAGTTAAATTCATTTAGGTATTTATCATGGCATCAGGACAACACGCGGATCGTTTGCTTGGAGAATCTCCAGCTTTTATGGAGATTCTTGAACGTGTGTCACAAATGGCGCCGCTGAACAAGCCGGTACTGATCGTCGGTGAGCGCGGCACCGGCAAAGAACTCATCGCGGCTCGCCTGCATTTCCTTTCGAGTCGCTGGGATCAGGAATTCATTAAAATGAATTGTGCTGCCATCAGTGACACTCTGATGGAAACGGAATTATTTGGCCATGACGCCGGTGCTTTCACCGGCGCGCAGAAACTCCACCGAGGACGCTTTGAAAGGGCAGACAAGGGCTCATTGTTTCTTGATGAACTGGCCATGACCTCGCCACTGGTTCAGGAAAAGCTGCTGCGAGTCATCGAATACGGCGAATACGAGCGCGTTGGCGGCAGCAAGACCCTGGTCACCGATGTTCGATTGATCGCCGCCACCAATGACGACCTGCCTGACCTAGCCCGGCAAGGAAAATTTCGCGAGGACCTGTTGGATAGACTCGCTTTCGACGTCATTACCTTACCGCCATTACGAACCCGGCCGGAAGATATATTGATTCTCGCTGAGCACTTCGCGGTGAATATGGCGACGGATCTCGGTCGGGAATACTTCCCCGGTTTCTCCGCCGACGCGCGCCAACTGCTGCTAACACACCCATGGCCCGGTAACATCAGAGAATTGAAGAATGTCGTTGAGCGCAGTGTGTATCGAAGCCAGGACCTGGATGCCGCCATCGAAGTGATCTCCCTCGATCCCTTTGATTCGCCTTATCGGCTAAAGCCACGGGTCTCAGGCACCAGTGCCGCGGCACCCACAGCCCTAAGCGATAACACAAGCTCAGGCAAACCTGGGCCAGACTCACCTGCACGCCCTGAATTTCCCATGGACTTTCGCCAAGCCGTTCAAGACTACGAGGTCGACTTGATCAAAACCGCCCTGGCGACCCATCAGTTCAATCAGAAAAAAACCGCGGATGCCCTCGGTGTCACCTACCACCAGCTCCGCGGCTATCTGAAGAAATACGATCTGTTCGAACAATCCTGAGGCTGATCGTGCCGGCCGACTTATTCGCCCGTAAAGTGCGGTGGACGCCTGCCTATGATCGCATCAACTGCCTCTGCATGATCTTTGGTCTGATGCGCCAGGGCTTGGAGTGAAGCCGACATTTCGAGCAGTGATTCGAGCTGCGTGTGTTCACCTTCTTTGAGTAATTTTTTCGTCATGCGCAAGGCTGACGGCGGATTCACCGCAATACGTGCAGCCAGCTCATTTGCGGCATTCATCAACTCATCTGGCGCCACCACCCGCGACACCATACCCCAGGCCAGAGCTGTAGCTGCATTCACGGGCTCACCGGTAAACGCCATTTCATTGGCGCGGGATACACCTACAACCCGCGGCAGAAACCAGGCTCCGCCGTCGCCTGGAATCAAGCCTACCTTGACGAAGCTCTCGGCAAACAGGGCTTTTTCCGAGGCTACCCGCATATCACACATCATCGTCAGATCGCAGCCAGCGCCAATGGCCGCGCCATTCACCGCCGCAATGATTGGCACCTCGAGCCGATGGATCGCCAACGGAATCCGCTGAATGCCGCGCCGGTAGCCGTCTCGAATTTCAGTCGCAGTGCCACCAAACATACCGCTTTTGTCCTGCATGTCCTTGACGTTACCGCCGGATGAGAAGGCACTGCCAGCACCGGTGATAATGACGACTCGAACGCTGTGATCTTGATTAATTCGCGTGCAGGCCGCCTCAATGGCGTCGATCATATCGTCTTCCGAGATCGCATTACGGGTCTCATGCCGGTTCAGTGTGAGCGTCACCACATGGCCACTTTGGGCATAAATCAATGGATCTGAATGAGTTTCTGTTGCGGTGGGTGTGGCTGCCATGGTAATTCCTGTGAATAATGAAATGTTGGGTTAATCCGATCTCGAAGACCGAAAACTAGCACAGCTGCCCAGCAAAAACAGCCACCAGATGGTTATCGGCGCGAACACTAAAGTCGTGCTATGATCAGCCAAAATCAAGCTGGATAGCCCTGTGGCAATATTGATCCGACTTTTCCCCGTGTATTGCAGCCTCTGCTGCCTCTTTCTCGCTCCTTTGACCCAGGCGGCGGCGCTCAATGACGAGCGGGGCGCACGCAGAATAGAAAGGCTGTTTGAGTTGATCGAGTCTCGGCTCGCCATCATGGACCAGGTTGCCGCTTATAAATATACCAACAAGCTCGCTATTGAAGACCCCTTGCGGGAAAGCCAAGTGCTTGACGCAGCCACCGATGCCGCGCTCGCCTACGGCTTAACGCCGGAATCAAGTCGATTCTTTTTCGCCCTGCAAATTGAAGCTGCCAAGGAAATCCAACGTTACTGGTTTGAAGAATGGTCAGGCAATCGCCCAGTACCCGGCAATGTCGATTCCCTGCAAGAGGTGTTGCGACCACGACTGCTTAAACTGGGCGACGCGATCATCGAGAACATCAATGAGACCTACCCCATCACTGATAAGTCCCTGGCCGTGCAATTCGTCCGCACTGTCAACGTCGAGGGTCTGTCAGACGCTACTAAATACGCCTTATTCAGAGCCTTGTTCGAAGTTGAGAAGTTCCCCAACAAGCTCGACCAAATACTTGCCACAGGGGTCTTGCGGGTCGCCACAACGGGCGACTATGCACCATTTTCAGCTACCGAAAATAATCAGCCAGTAGGCATTGATATCACGCTGGCGCTGGATCTGGCGAGCTCTCTGGGGGTCAAGGTGCAGTGGGTCAGAACATCCTGGCCGACCTTGATGACGGACCTGCAGGCAGGCACCTTCGATATTGCCATGAGCGGCATTTCGCGCAGCTTGAGTCGCCAGCAACAGGGGTTCTTCAGCCAGCCGTACCACACCGGCGGCAAAACACCGATCGTTCGCTGTGCACAGGTCGAAGACTATTCATCACTCGACAAAATCAATCAGCCAGGGGTGCGTGTGATTGTTAACCCAGGGGGCACTAACGAAATCTTTGTCACTGAGTCAGTGGACCAGGCGACGGTGATTAGCCATGATGACAATCGGAGTATCTTTGCAGAAATTCTTGCTGGGCGGGCCGACGTCATGATTACTGACGCCATCGAGGTTCAGCTACAGACTCTGCGGCAACCGGGTCTTTGTGCCAGCATGCCGGACCAAACCCTGACCTACCAGGAAAAGGCCTATCTGCTACCCAGAGACATGGTATGGAAGGAATACGTCGACACCTGGCTTTCACTACGAACGCATGACGGCACTATTGATCGCGCTTTTACGCAAAACCTGCTTTAGTGCTCTACCTCATCAGCTACGGCTTTCTCGGCCGCGCGCTCATCACTGGCGCTTAGCAATGACGCTACCAGCTTCATTTGCCATTGCGCATAAGGTACCGGCTGATCTTGCAAAAATGCCTTTATCATCTCGTTAGTGACTTCTGGCGCTTCTTGCTGAACCCAGTGTGAGATCCGAGGTAGATAGCGAATACGAAAGTCTTCGACGTAGTTTTCGGTGCCGTAAGTTGTTTCTTTCGTTAGCGCTACGTCGTCTTCGCCCCATATCATTAATGTTGGCGTTAATATTATTGGCGATTTTTCGCCTTTTTTCGGTTTCGCTCGAAACCGCAGCAGTGCTCTGTAGTAATTCACCATA
>DGOD01000348.1 GCA_002389265.1 Gammaproteobacteria bacterium UBA4475 | reverse complement strand
AAATGCAATTGATAATGATTCTTATTTAGATTAGCATTCCGTTCTCTGAATGAAACCTTACCGTTGTTATGTCCAAATTTATTCGCTTCATCGGCTGCTGCGGCTTGAGCTTTATCGCCCCCCTCAGCACGAGTCTTGCCGCCAAGGTAGATGCACCGGATCGAGACGCCCCCCAAATTGAAGAAATCACAATAGTGGGCTCAGTCGCAGGCGCGAAGCAGATGACGGGTGCCGCACACTTTATCGGCTCGGAGCGGTTGGACGCGTTTCATCACTCGGACATCCAAAAAATATTGCGCGAAGTGCCGGGCGTTTCCCTTCAAATCGAAGATGGCTATGGCCTACGTCCGAACATCAGCATCCGGGGCGTTGCCAGCGAACGCAGCAGCCGAATCACCTTGCTCGAGGACAACATCCTGATTGCACCGGCGCCTTATTCGGCACCGTCCGCTTATTACTTCCCAACAATGGGCCGGATGCACGCCGTCGAAATTTTAAAAGGACCCGCTGCCATTTCACAGGGACCGTACACCATCGGCGGCGCCTTGAACCTGGTTTCAACCCCCATGGCTGATCGCGCGAAAATAGACCTGTTTGCCGAGGCTGGAAGCGACGCGACCCAACGGCTGCAGGTTACCGCCCAACAACCGCTGGGTGATCAAGTCGCCGTGCTGGTCGACGCGCATCATTGGCGCTCTGATGGTTTTCAGACAATCGACCGCAGTGATCGCGACACGGGCTTGTCGATAACTGACTATACCGCCAAGCTGCGAGTGCGATCCAATGATGCTCGGCATGAATGGGTTGTGAAACTGCAAACAACGCAACAATTGTCCAATCAAAGCTATTTAGGCCTGACAGATCAGAATTTCAGTCAATCACCCACCCGCCGTTATGGCTTATCAGAACTGGATGCGATCGAGACCGATCATCGACAACAGGTTGTGTTCTACCGCTTTCAAGCCAGGCCCACCACAGAATTAGAGGTCGCGCTCTACAATAACGAGCACGCCCGGAACTGGTTTAAGACCGAAAAACTCGATATTGATGGCAGCCCGGACGCGGGTACCTTCTCAGGCAAAAATTGGCTCTCGGTCATTCAAGCCATTAATACTGCAGCTGACACAAATCTTGCAGAATCCTATCAAAGCATTTTGGATGGCACCGCGGACACAGCCCTAGGTAGCATTTTGCTTCGAGCGAATGCTCGAGAATATTTCTCTCGAGGCATTCAGGCCAAGCTCACCCATAGCCTTCAGACTGAATCGATTGAGTATGACTTTGAAGCTGGTCTGCGTCTGCACGAGGATGGCGAGGATCGCCTCCAACGCGATAGCACCTACCATCAAAGC
The DNA here is from genome assembly GCA_002389265.1 of Gammaproteobacteria bacterium UBA4475. Lineage (GTDB taxonomy): Bacteria > Pseudomonadota > Gammaproteobacteria > Pseudomonadales > Azotimanducaceae > UBA4582. The sequence continues at coordinate 1,352 of DGOD01000348.1, read as the reverse complement.
CTAGGTCAACTCCTGCTCGATGACCTCGGGCGCTGGGGTAATGCTGGCAATCAATTACAAACAGCTGACGCTGTCGCTGCCTATTTTCAGAGTCGCATCACGTTCAAGTCGGCTGTACTCTCACCGGGGTTACGCCTTGAGCGGATTCAGCAAGATCGAACGCGCTGGGAAACGCGAGCAAGTCGAACAACCGATCCCGCAGATCGTAGCCTTGGCAACTTACGGGACCGACGTACGAACAAAGTGCAGGTTCTGTTGCCCGGTGTTGGTTTGCTATGGCCGCTCACACCAACGATGTCGGTCGTTGCAGGCGTGCACAAAGGGTTCACGACGCCCAGCAATGCCCCCGGTGTCAAACCTGAAACTGCATTGAATTATGAGTTAGGCTTTAGAACCAGTGGCCAAACAGCGCTCGAGGCGATCTATTTCCTCAGCGACTACGACAACCTGCTTGGCCAGTGTACGGCCTCCTCAGGCGCGCAATGCACACCTGGCGACAGCTTTAATGGCAATGCCGCAACGGTTCAGGGCCTTGAGCTTACGGCGCAACGCGATTACGCAACGCGCACCGGACTCACTTTTTCGTTGAACCTAAACTACACCTACCTTGACGGCCATTTCGACACCGACATTGCCGACACAGCCTTCTTTGGCGACGTTCGCGCTGGCGACCCTATCCCCTATTTACCCCAACACCAGTTACATCTTGGCGTCGGTTTTTTGACCCGCCACTGGTCACACTATCTAGACGTTAGCTACCAAGATGCCGTCTGCGTTAAAGCCAGCTGTGATCTCTATGAGACAACCGAATCACAGGCCACCCTGGATCTGTCCAGCCATTATGAACTGAATGCGCGAACGTCGATTTATGCAAAAGTCGAGAACTTGACCGATCAAACCTATTTAGTGGCGCGACAACCTTACGGCGCACGTCCCAATCGGGGTCGCACGATGGCCTTCGGCTTCAGCGTTTCGCTCTAAGGCGCGGTTGGAATGGCATCGGGCATTACCGTTTGGCTCGTTTTCTCGAACAGGAAGTGGCCGACCATCCAGGTTTCCCCACCCTGAAACGCAAACAATTCCTGACAAGCCATCACAAACATTCGCCACCGCTGCCAAAGGATTAACGCGGGCTCCGGATTATCTGAGGCCGATAAGGCTGCCAGTATTTCTGCCTTAAACTGATCCAGATTATTCAACCAAGCTGCGCAGGTCTTTGCATAATGCTGGCCATTGACCACCCACAATTTACGCTGCTGCAGCGAGCCCTCAAACAGTTTGGGCAAATCTAACGACGGCATTAACCCGCCAGTAAAGAAATGTCTTGCCATCCAATCTTCCTGGCTGTCGTC
>DGOD01000359.1 GCA_002389265.1 Gammaproteobacteria bacterium UBA4475 | reverse complement strand
TGGCCAAGATATCCCTCAAATTTTTGGTGCTAATTGTTACGTTCAAGAACGTCTCAGGCGAAACCGTTACATCTCCTGCTGTTGGGCCTGAAAAATTGTGCCCACCTTCGTCGGCGGTACTTGGCAGGGCCGCGGATCATGGCGGGCCCACTTGGCGGCTTTACCTCGGATCAACATTTCCCCATGGGGTTGCTTGCGTACCAGATCGGTATAGGCGAAGGCATCAGCGGCGGCGTAGGTTTGCAGTAACAACGGTCGTTTTTTATCCGACAGGTTCGGCAAGGATCCATGAACTGTTCGGCAATTATGAATCGTAACGGTGCCCGCGCGGCCCACGGGAAACACGGCATTTTCTGCGTGTAGGCTGGGTATGTCGGCGTCTTGGATATGCCCGGTCCAGCGCTCGCCGTCATACTGGTCGTACAGATCCAATAGATGGCTGCGGGGAACAAAACCCATTTCGCCCTGACCCTGGATAACATCCTCAAGATACACGCCGATAGTGAGCAAGTCGTAGTTGGTATGGGGCCAGAACTGAATATCTTGATGCCACTTGACTGCTTCGCCACCGTGGGCCCATTTGAAGTTCAGTTTGCCGTGATGGAACTTGATATCAGGTCCGAGAAGCGCCTCGGCGAGATCAACAATTTCTGATTGAGCGGCGAACTCCCAGTAGGTGGGATGCTGGTCTACAGGGCTGTTGAGGCGTCGTAGGCAAGGCTGGCTGCTCGAGTGATTTGGCGCTACATCAAATTGTTGATTCGACGCCGTCACTGATCGGCTTTGATCGACGAATTCGGCGGTGACCTGGTTGAGTTTCTGCAGCCAATGATCAGTAACAAAGTTTTCTAGGACCACATAGCCTTCTTCCAGGTAATGCTGTTTCTGTGCGTTAGTCAGCAAAACAATCCCTTTACTCAATGAATCCTTGACAACTCTAGCAGTTCGTTTGCCGCGACTCTAGTGAGTCAAGGACCCAGTAGCCTGTGTTCAGCAAGCTGAGTGGGGTGCTTGTGTTTAAGCGTGACCTGTAAGATAGTCAGGTGTGCTCGCTGATTCGGATAAGCCCTATGCCCAAGCCGTCATTCTTTGCTTACTTACGTCATCGCGAAATTGATTTCGTCCCCACGGGTAGATTACGTTGGTGGCTGCTGGGTTTGATCGTATTGGGCTGGGCGGTGGAGCAGTATGAGGCCCTGAAAAATGGCCCGGTGCTGGTATATATTCTTGCTGACTTCGACAAGTCGCTGGTGGAATGGGGCCAAGTAGCCGCAGTGGCTGGGTTGGTGTATAGCGCCGGGGCGATAATCCTGAGTCGAGTAGCCGATCGGTTTGGCCGCCGGCCCCTCATGATCTGGCCGGTATTTGCCTATGCAGTGATCTCCGTGCTCGGCGCCTTGTCACCCAACTTCTGGACCCTGGCGTTTCTCTTTACCGCCGGCAGTTTTCTAATGGCGGGTATGAACCCAGCGGTACACGCGGCGTCGCGAGACCTGACGCCACGGATGGGCCGCGCCATGGTATACGCCTGGGTATCTCTGGCCTTTACTATCGGCGCCTTGATGTCGACGGCGGTCGCCGCTCAAACCCTACCTATCTGGCCGGGCTGGCGCTCGCAGTATTGGATCGCGGCAGCCTTGGCCGGCGTCACGGCCTTATTAATTTATATATTTTATCGCGACCTGAGCTTGCGGGTTCGTGGTCAAATCCTGCAGTCTCAACTAGAAACGCCTGAATCAGAGCAAATGGGTCCCACGCCCGAGGCAGGCAACGCTTATGATGATGGGCGGCTGGTATATCGCAGCGTCCGCTTGTGGCTCTTGTCGCTGGTGATTGTCTTCTGGGCGCTGACATACGTTACCGTGTCGGGCTATGTTCCTACTTATCTGGTTCAGCACCATCGGTTAGATCCGGCCCATGCTGCTGCGGTGACGTCTTACTTTTGGATCGTCTTTACCATCAGTGTGTTTATTTCAGGGTGGTTGTCCGACAAGTTTCTGGTGCGCAAGCTCGTGACTGCCTTTGGTGGCGTCACAACGGGTCTGTGTTTCTTTGTGGGTGCCAACCTGGCCGTCGATGTCTCAGACGCCATCTTGATTCTGGTTTGGTCCATGACTGGATTTTTTGCCGGCTTCATCTATCCGTCATGGTGCGCGATCTATTCAGAAACGGCGGAGAGCATCAGTCCTCATGGCGTTGGTCGAGCCTTTGGGATTACCGCAACCCTGTCACCCATTGCCGGTTTGTTTTTGAATCTGGGCTTACCACAGGTGGTGAATCACTGGGGCTGGTCAACTTGGATGATGATTGCGGGCGGCTGCTGTTTTTGCGTGGCGGCCTTAGTCGGAGTCGGTAAGGGTCCTTGGTGGGTAACCCGAGAGCCCAGAAATGAAGAACCGGCAATCGCGCCTTGATGGGCCAGCAGTGCCTCAAGGCTAGCGGGCGAGCAGTGCCGCAACCTGGTGGAGTCCATCAAAAGGTAGAAAGTCCGCGCACTGGTTTTCAATCGCGATCAAAGACAATCGATCAGCCAGTTCGTTGCCTTCAACTCCGGCGTGCGCCTTGATGTGGTCGATATCGACTTGGCCATCCAAGGCTAAGTAGTCATCGTGCATCTGCATGATCAATTCGCGATTCGCCAGCTCGCCGACCTTCTTCTGCCAGCCTCTGGCTTTCCAGCCGAGGGCCCAGGTCGTCATGGCGTTGATGCTATACATCGAGTCACATAAAATCTGGACGGTAAAGCCGGCCTTTAACCGGCTATGGGCGATCAGCATCGCCTGATGTAAAGCATTCAGCTCGGCGGAGTTGTTGGTCCCTGCGAGTTGATATAAGCCGTAGTGCATCTCAACCAATGTGGCTTTTTGATAGACAACAAGGCCAGAACCGGAAGGTCCTGGATTGGGATCACAGCCACCATCGCAGTAAATCGTAATATCCACATCGGGGTTGATTACTCGGCCAGGGTTTAAGGGTTGGGTGCGGGTTGTGTTGGAGCGCTTTGGCTGGCTTACCGGGCCGGCAGCGAAAGCTGCTGCCGCGACAGAATGACTGTCGAAGCTTTTGAATTTGGCGCCGGGATGACCGCTCACCAGCGGTTGGGCGATGCTCCAGTCAGTAAAGATGCCTGTTTCACGGCCTTCCCAGACGACATAGAATTTCGGCTTCTTGATGGCCATGGTGACGGTTCTCGGAGGAGGCGAGTAAGGCAGTACGCACCACCAAAAATATTAGTGGTGCGCACTGCGGCGCTCAGTTTAAATTCAAGTCCAGGTTAGCTTAAACCGGTTCAGCGACAAACACGGGGATCTTACGTGTGGTTTTGGCTTCATAGTCAATGTAAGGAGGGAAAGCAGCAGCGCTTGCGGCCCACAACTTTTGGCGCTCAGCCTCGTCTGTTACTTCTCGCACTCGCATATTGAAGACTTCAGTTTCATCGCGAATCTGAACCTCCGGGTTGGCGCGCAAGTTATAGACCCAGACTGGATTTTTCGGCTGGCCACCCATAGAGCCAACCAGCACGTAGCTGTCGTCGACCTTGACTCGCATCAAGGGTATCTTGCGTATGGCCCCAGACTGATTGCCCAAATGCGTAACAATGATACAGGGCATACCTGTTTCCATTAGTGTGGTGCCCTGCGTGCCCCCACTGGCTTCATAGAGTTCAACCTGCTTGCGGACCCACTCGATAGTAGGGGGGATGTATTCGATCATAGTCGATTCCTTACGATATAAAAAATGAAGATAGCGATCGATGGCGCTGATAAACGGTAGTATCTGTCATTTTAAGGGCGCTGACTACTGATCTGATTCGCGAGCGGGGGTATTTTGCAGAAAGCGGTAGACACCTAGAATGGCAATAGCAGACAGGATATGCGTACAGTCCATCGGCGGCCAAACAAATATTCTCAGTCTTGGATAAGCATT
>DGOD01000256.1 GCA_002389265.1 Gammaproteobacteria bacterium UBA4475 | reverse complement strand
CAGCGCGCCGCGTACTTCTCTGCGGCCAGCGCGACAAACAGGTTCTGAGTCAGTCACAAACCGAGGCGCAGGAGAACGACCTGCGCCGGTGATCGATAATGTCGACGAGCTTACCCCTTTCGGCGCCTACTCATTGACGCCCCAACAGGTGAAGGATTACTCCCTGGAGGGCAACAGCATTCACTATGAGCTGGCAGCTGCAAACAAGGCAGGGTTTCGTGCGCCGATTATTGGCGGCGGGATGGGAGTGCATTACTTAATCCATACGCTCTACGAACAGCAGTCATGTCAATCTTTCGATCTTTCGATCTATTTTCGGCGCCCGGTTTTTTGGGACGACGAATTCGTTGTCGCTGCAGATCCTTGGCGCGCCATCGCGCTGTTGCGCGCGGGAAAAGTACTCACTGAAGCCAAGATTAACGCTGTTAATTGATATGATTTAAGGCCTATTAACGCGAGATAGCTGTGCACAAGGAAGTGAACTCGCTCATCGGCTCATATCGCCACAACACATAGGGAGTTTTCATGCCACAGGCATTTGAAGGTATTCGAATTATTGATTTTTCGCAGGTACTCGCCGCACCTTTTGCGGTCATGCAACTCGCCTTGCTTGGCGCTGAAGTCATCAAGATCGAACAGCCCGTGGGTGGTGATCAAACCCGAGGTTTGATGAATATCGGCGAGGACCAAGGCCTTTCACCCTCCTTTCTCGCCATGAATCTGAACAAGCAAAGTCTGACCCTCAACCTGAAAACACCCCAGGCTGTCGACATCATCAAACAGCTGATTGCCACCACTGACGTTCTGGTCGAGAACTTCAAGGCAGGCACCATGGAACGTCTGGGGCTTGGCTATGACGACTTGAAGGCGATCAAGCCTGATTTAATTTACTGTTCGGTCACCGGTTATGGCCAAACCGGGCCCAAAGCCGGCGAAGCCGCTTACGATGGCGCCATACAGGCTGCATCCGGCATGATGTCGCAGAACGGTCACGAACAAACCGGGCCCACTAGAACGGGTTATATGCCAGTCGATATGTCGACGGGATTGAATACCGCCTTTAGCATCTCCGCCGCGCTGTTTCGACGGGCCAATACCGGATTAGGCCAGCGGATTGATGTTGCAATGATGGATACGGCCATCGTGATGCAAGCACCGCAATACAGTAATTTTCTGAATCAAGGCAATCTACTCGGATTGATGGGTAACGCGTCGCCCACACGCCAACCCACCGCAAACGTGTTCGCCACCAAAGACAGCTTTGTTCAGATCGTCGCCTTGCGTCAGCCCCAGGTCGAAAAATTATTTGCTGCCCTTGAGGCATCACACCTGCTTGAACTCAAGGCATTCGCCAGCCCCCAAGCCCGGCTCGACAATTACATCGAAGTCGGTCAAGCATTGACCGACTTGATTAAGCTGGAAACAACTTCACACTGGATGATCAAATTATCAGCTGTCGGTATTCCAACAGCCGAGATCAGGGGCTTGGCAGAAGTCATCGAAGATCCGCAATTCGAATATCGCGAAGTCTTTGAAACGCTGCCACACCCGATTGATGACACCAAGGCCTTCACAGTTGTTAAGGCGGGCTATCTGCTTGATGCTGACGGCCCCATGGTGCGAACCACACCACCAATACTTAGCCAGGACACCACATCGGTGTTGACGTCTCTAGGCTATAACGAAAGTCAGATAGCCAGCTTACGACAACAGGGCATTTGTTAACCGCAGCGGCGTTACAGCAGCCCCGCTCGGTCTCAATGAAAGCGATGGCGCGCTGCGCGCAATAATGCCTGGGGGCTGTCGCCTAACATTCGCCTGCAGGCGCGAGTGAAATTTCCAGGATTGTCATAGCCTAATCGTTGCCCCATTTCACTGGCAGAATACTGTCCGACACTGAGCATTTCTTGCAGATACGACGTCGCCAACTGGTCCTTGATCAGCTTCAAACTGGAATCAGCCACGTGTAACCGTCGCATCAAGGTTCTGGTAGAGATATGCAAACTCAACGCAACCTCTGGCGCCGTCGGTATCCGAGTCGTTGGCCGGCTTTCTCGCACCCGCGAACCATAGGCTTTATTCAACACCGCCCTGACCGCCTCCACGTCAGGATTCGCATACAGAGTTTGCAGCAACTCGGCACACTTGCGCTCAGCCGCAGCCGATAAGGCTTGGTCTTTTAGCAAGGAAGACAACTGCACCAGTGCTCCAGGCAGGACAACCTGCATGGTGGTTGCGCCGAACTCGACTTTACCCCAAAGGAAATCAGTGTAGCGATGTGCATGGGCGGGCATTGGGTAAGGAAAGCGCCAGCGCAATGGCAAACTGACGCGCCCTGTTGTGGCTGTCAGAAAATTTTGAACGATCATCGCTACGGTTTCACAGGCATGGGGTAGCTGGCGCCCCAACTCGGCATTGTGGATAAACTCGCCGATCAGGTCTTCACCAGATAAAATTGTCGTTGCATCGAGTGAACAGGTGCGAGTTCGAAGATAGCGACACAAACTGATCATACCCGCACCAACCGTAGACGCGCTAACCGCTGCCAGCCCCAATGCACCATGAGCATTAATGCCAAGCCGCTGGCCAAAATCAAAGGCCCAAGCATCATCGGGACTAAGCCGATCGAAGCTGTTCACCACCCGCAGATAAACCGGCAGCGGAATATAGACGTCGGCCTCCAGCTCACTCAAGCTCAGCCCCGCCGCTTCCAGCAGATCGATCCCGCGCTGGCGCGCCACCTCAATCAGATTGAGCGCGTAGGCCGATGGCATCAAATCCATGATATATTGCCCTTTTGGCATCAAATAACAAAATCATGGCATCATTGGCTATGGTCGGCAATCCTTTTTAGCTCTAATCTTAGGGTTTCAAACCAGACAGTTCAGTCATTGTGCCCGCAAAGGTCATCAATCATGACCAAGGCGTGATCCCGACAAGTCGCCGCAGATACCAGGAGAACCAGATGAGCGAAGCCATCAGCAGACCGGAGTTTCCAGATCCACTTACCATGCCCCTTGAAGACATGGATGTTTCAGACGCCATGCTCTTTAAAGCTGATGCATTCTGGCCCTACTTCGAGCGCATGCGCAAAGAAGATCCCGTCCACTATTGCAAAGCAAGCGCTTATGGCCCTTATTGGTCGGTCACGAAATTTAACGACATTATGGAAGTTGAAAAGAACCATGAGGTTTTTTCTTCCGAGGTCGGCGGCATCACCATCACTGAACGGCAGGATGATTTCAAAACCAGCAGCTTCATTCAGATGGACCCACCGAAACATGACATTCAGCGCAAAACCGTCACGGGTGTGGTTGCACCTACGAACTTATCGTTATTAGAACCCATTATTCGCCAACGTTGCGGTGAAATTCTTGACGCGCTACCCATCGGCAAAGCCTTCAACTGGGTTGATCTTGTGTCTATTGAATTGACCACCCAAATGCTCGCGACGTTATTCGACTTCCCTTTCGAAGATCGTCGAAAACTGACCTACTGGTCAGACATGGCCACATCGTCAGTGCTCTCTGGCGGCACAACGCCGGAAGACGTGCGCAGAGCCGCATTACTCGAATGCCTAGAGGTTTTTACCGGTCTGTGGAATGAACGGGTCAATCAACCCCCAGGCAATGATTTGATTTCGATGCTGGCGCATGGCAAAGAAACTCAGAACATGGACCCGATGGAGTATCTCGGCAATCTAATACTGCTGATTGTTGGCGGCAATGACACCACACGTAACTCCCTGTCTGGCGGTGTCTATTTCCTCAACAAGAATCCTGGTGAATATGCCAAGCTACGTAACAACCTCGACTTGATCCCCAGCATGGTATCGGAAATTATTCGTTATCAGACACCCCTGGCTCATATGCGCCGCACGGCAACCCAAGATTACGTTCTACGTGGCAAGCACATCAAGAAAGGTGACAAGGTCATCATGTGGTATGTTTCGGCAAACCGTGATGAAGAAGTCATTGATAATCCCAATGCATTCCTTATCGACCGCGATCGTTCACGCCATCACATGTCATTCGGTTTCGGCCTGCATCGCTGCATGGGCAACCGCTTAGCCGAGATGCAACTGCGCACGGTCTGGGAAGAAATCATGAAGCGCTTCGAGTTTGTGGAAGTGCTGAGTGAGCCAAGCCGAGTACAGTCAAGCTTCGTCAAGGGCTATGATGATTTGCAGGTCATACTTCACGCAAAGAAGTAAGCCCTTAGCATGTCCCTGTAAAAGCCGGAATCAATTCCGGCTTTTTTTTGCCAAAAATACCCCACACACCACTGCTCATTTTCAGGAGAACTGTTTGGCTTTATCGATTATTTTTGCGCGCAGTGAAAATCACTGCATTGGTTACCAAGGTCTACTACCTTGGAACCTGCCAGATGAATTCGCCAGCTTCAACAACATCACTGATGGCAAAGCCATTATCATGGGACGGCGCAGCTATGAAGACCACAACTGCGCCTTGCCAAATCGGCTCAACATTGTCGTTAGTCGCCAGCTTGATTACACTCTGCCAGCACCAATAAGATGTGCTGCCAATCTCACCACGGCACTGGAACTTGCCGCGAGTCACAGTTCAGAATACTTTATCATTGGTGGCGTGAAGCTGATTTTGGCGGGACTATCACAGGCATCAAGAGTGGTCGAAACCATCGTCCATGCTGAGGTGAACGGGGATACTTTTTTACCGGCTATAGATTTCAGCCATTTCAAGAGCGAGATCATCGAGCACCATCAAGTCGACGAACATCACGCTTCGGCGTTCACCGTGTGGCAACACACTCGCACTTGACTCAAAAACTATAACGATAGTGGCAAGCCTATCGGCTCGCCACTATCGCATCGTTTGCTAACGTGCGGCAGAACCTGCTCGATCCCAGCCTTCGTGCGCATCACTCATATCCAGCAATTGATCTTCGTCAGCCAACAGACGCTCAAGCGTTGCGTCAACACCATAGGCGACGCCATCATTTTTGAAGATACCGGCAATGGCAAAATTACCGCCACTGGCCATAATGGTTTTGTTGGTAGGAGCATCTTCACGACACATAAACAACACGGCTGGTGTCACGAGATCCGGTGCACGAACTGGATCAACATTGCTCAGGTCCTCATCTCGTCCAGGAATGGTGTTGGTCAAACGGGTAGCTGCCGCTGGTGCCAGCGTGTTCACCTTGATGTTATGGGAAGCACCTTCAATCGCCAGAACATTCATCAGACCGAGCATGCCCATCTTTGCTGCGCCATAGTTAGCCTGACCAAAATTGCCGAATATACCGGAAGTCGAACTGGTAAATAAAATTCGGCCGTAGTTCTTCTCGTACATAATGGGCCAAGCCGCATGGGTTACATAGGCGGTGCCGTTCAGGTGAACATTCATCACCAGATCCCAATCATCGAGAGACATGTTTTTAAAGGACTTGTCGCGCAGAATCCCGGCGTTATTCACCAGAATATCCACGGTGCCGAATTCGCTAACCGCATCGTCAACAATGGATTTTGCGGCAACTCGATCAGAAACAGACGCTTTATTGGCAATCGCAATACCGCCGGCCTGACGAATCTCTTCGACAACCTGGTCGGCCATATCGCTGGCACCACTGCCATCGGCACTGCTGCCTAGATCGTTGACCACAACCTTGGCGCCCCGTCGAGCGAACTCCATGGCGTGAGCGCGACCCAAGCCGCCACCGGCGCCCGTGACAATAACGACTTTATCTCTAAAACTATCCATTTTGCTTTCTCCCTAGGGTTCATTAGATTGATTAAAAAATGCTTCACTACATTGTGGCTAACCGGCCTGCATTCACCGGTCTGCCGTGACCTGAGCGACTTCGAAAGTCGAACGCTATCGTTGCGGACAAAAGACCAAGACCAGAGAATAAAGATCCGTCTCACAAAAAACCAGCTTCTATCGTTAATGCAAGATTCGATCAGGATTTGATCAAAGCCCCGGTGATAGCCTGCAGCACCTGATCCAGTGCCTTATTGTCGATCCAGCGCAGCACCACCACGAGATCATTAGCTTCATCCACAAAAATGATATTCGACCCGGCACCGGCAAAGTAATAACTACTGGCCCGCTGACTGGGCAATAACGTTTGATCGGTGTTAAGAAAATAATTCATATACCCATAGGTTGGTTGGACTGAGGTCGGCGTTCGTGACTGTCGTATCCAGTCCGTTGAGAGGACTTGCTGATCTTGCCACTGCCCCTTGTGCAGGGCCAACAAGCCCAGTCGACCCAGATCCAGCGCCGAAATAAACATCCCTCCACCCCAATGTCCGCCGCCAGTCACTGACTGCATCTGCTGGCCATCCAGTTCGATCCAGGCATTGTCGTAACCATGCCAGCGCCAGGTATTGGAAGCGCCGATTCGATCCATCAGACGCTCTTTGAGCACCACTGGCAAGGGTTGGCGCCAGACATGTAACAACGCCAGCGCCAACACATTGACCCGAACATCATTGTATTTCCACTCAGTCCCGGGGGCCGGCGTCTCACGGGCAAATTCCGCCCAGGGTTCCTTACCAGGACGATCGGCCCAATCGGGTTTGCCCCACAGGGTACCGCGCCAGAAGCTGGTCTGGCGCAGCAAATGATCCCAGGTAATTTGACTATTATGCTCACCTTCAAACAGCGCGGTCGGCACATAGGGGCCAACCCGATCATCCACGCTCCTAATTAAGCCGGCATCGACGGCCAAACCCGCGACGCTCGACAGAAAGGTTTTCGAAATACTGTGGGTCATATCAACCCGCGCAACATCACCCCATTGGGCGATGATGTAGCCACCCTTGATTACCATGCCCGTGAAGGGCCCACGGGGCGCCATGGGGCCTATCACCTCATCGAAGGGCTCGTTAGTAAAGGCATACATGGACCTGACTTTCGGCAAATCCCTCACGTCCAGGTACTTTGCCAACTGTTCCGGCAAACGCGTTTCATGCGCTTTGGCTAACGTAATCGCAGCAGCCAACTTCTCAGGCACAAAGCCCGCCGCCGCGGGCGATTTTGACTGCCAATTCTGACCAGGAAAATAATCGGCGCCAGCCACCACAGAAAACATCATTGTCAGCAGCATCACAATCCCTGACAAACTCGCGCTGAAGGTGATACGGATCGCTGCGAAAATTCTACTCACCAATTTAGTCTGCTCCAATTTAGTGTTACCCATCAACCCCAGCCCGTTGACTAGGGGCTCAAAGCACGACTAGCAATCATGCTGGCCTGCTCCGTCGCCAGCACCTTCCGGTTCCAGGCATAACCCAGAACACCTACCAAAACATTGGTCGCGGCTGTAGCTACAAATACGCCGACATACCCCCAATAATAACTACCCAGTAATGCCAAGGGAATGTAGATGACCAGCAGGCGCGCCAGAGACAGCAGTAAAGCTGGTCCCGGGCGCCGCAAGGCATTGAAGCTATGAGTCGAGACCGTCAACATCCCCATAAAGCCAATGCTAATCGGAATGATATACAAAAACATCACCGCCGATTCGACCAGATCGGGGTCAGCATTAATCAGGCTGACAAAGAATGGCGCCCCGATCCACATGATGATTGCCGCGACGACACCCCAGGCGAGACAAGCCTGATAACACGTATTCAGCGCCTCACGGACACGATCGAATTGATAGGCACCCCAGTTCTGTCCAACCAAAGGCACCACGCTGGTGGATATACCGATGACCACCATACCCACAACAGACTCAATGCGACTCGCCACGCCAAAGCCCGCCACCACCGATACCCCGTAGCCCGCTAGTAACCAAGTGACGACACCAGCGGATACTGGCTGAATCAGATTAGTCGCCGAGGCCGGTATACCGACCTGAAGAATACCGGTCATCGACGCGATCAAGCCCTCAAATGTTAAACGCATCAAGCGTTCTTTAATGAGAAACCAATAGAGTGCCAGAAGAAACTGGCAAAAGGCACTCATGACAAATGTCAGCGCCGCACCCTGCAAGCCCATCGCCGGCAGGCCGAACCAGCCAAAGATTAAAATCGGGCCGAGCAACACCTGCACTAACGGGCCGATTGTCATGATATAGCCCGGATACGTAGCATTCCCAAACGCCCGTATCAGACCGTTAGACGCCAGTGCAAAACCCATCAAGGGGAATCCCAGCAGCCAAATATGGGCATAGCCACTGGCTAGCGCTAACACTTCACCACGCGCACCGATCAACCGAAACAGATCATCCACAAGAAATTGCCCGGCCAGACTGAAGCTCACAGCAAAGCCGATAATTAACAGGTAACAATGGGTCACCAGCAGCGCCGCTTGCTCGCGATGACCTTCGCCCATGGATCGAGCGATCAAGGATGCCGCGCCAACACCCAGGCCGCGAGTGATGCCATTCAGGGCCATCACCAGAGGAAAGGAGAAGGCAATGGCTGCCAGCTCGAGCTTACCCACCATCCCCAGATAGAAGACTTCCACTAAGGAGCCCAACGTCATTGCGAGAAAACCGACAATCATCACCGATGACAGCTTCATGACGTGTCGCTTGATGGAACCCTGGGTAAAGCCTTGTGCCGCCATAATGTAATCTACGTACCTGGTTAGCATAAGTGGTTGCACCGCCCGTCAGGCGGCAAAAACGTCCTCACGACTATACCAGCTGGAAATCATGATCTATAGCATCGCCGCCAATGCCACCAGAACCCATATCCGGTCAATGGACTTTTCATGGAAATTAATCGAGACCTTTCGTAAGCTGGAGGTCTTTTATGCTCTGGATCCTCTATGGCCTGGTTAACCCATCGCCCCATCGGTCTCACTCACAGTGAATCAGGCAGTGACGGCGGCTATACGTTGTTCTCCTCGGTCCGCGGTCATCACGCCAGCATCATCGACCCACAGGGGCAAATCGTCCATCAATGGCATCACCCCGAAGGCATCCAACACGTTAAATTGCTGGCCAATGGCCACCTCCTGATCCAGACCCTGCCCCCCGCCGACGCAGCGGGTCGGGAAAAAATCGGCGGTTCCGCTGGCGCCATGATAGAGCTTGATGCCGGGGGCAATACTGTGTGGGAACATCGCGACCTGACTCAGCACCATGACTATGTGCGCCTGGACAATGGCAATACGCTGTATCTTGCCTGGGAGCTAATGCCGCAAGCGATCTGCGCGCAAGTCCGCGGCGGTCACCATCACGATGAAGACCCCGAATTAATGTGGGGCGATGTGGTTCGAGAGATTGACCAGGCCGGCAAACTCCTCCACGAGTGGCACTCCTGGGAGCATCTGGATTTCAACGAAGAGGTCATTTGCCCCCTCGAGAGTCACAAAGAATGGACCCACGCTAACTCCTTGGAGGTCATGCCGAATGGCGACTGGCTGATTAGCTTGCGCCTCACCAGCACGGTGATCCTGGTGGATGCTGATAGCGGTGACATTAAATGGCGCTGGGGTGGCAGCCAGACCCACAACGAACATGACATGAAACGTTGGGGACCTGCTGAACTGTCGCACCAGCACAATGCTCAGCGACTGGCTAACGGCAACATTTTGGTGTTTGACAATGGCTGCCACCGAAAACGCGGACCAAGTTATTCCCGTATTGTCGAGATCAATCCTGAGACTTATGAGTTTGTTTGGAGCTACAGCAACCCCACCGTACTGGCATTTTACAGCTTCATGGTCAGTGGTTGTCAGCGCCTGGCCAACGGCAACACATTGATTACAGAAGGTGCCAGCGGTCGATTATTCGAGGTTACCGTCGACCATCGGGTGGTCTGGGAATACATCTCACCTTGGACCATCCCGAGTCCTTTCGGTCCCAGCCCAGCCGTGTTTCGATCCTATCGCATCAAGGCTGACGATCCCCGGCTGGCGGGTTATGCACTGTCTGCAGCTAACTATGAAAGTCTGAACACTGCCATCGCGGCAGGAGAGCTACAAACCGAGCCCGACTATCATGAGCCTGAGACGCAGCCCACCCTATAAAGAGACGGCCTACTGACCTGGCGCAGCAGCACCGAGGTTAGGCTATTTGACCGCCGCGAAATGCCAGAGCACATGGCCTTTTTTCGTGAAATAAATCGAGTAGTAAATGTCGTCGATTTTTTGTCGCAGCTTCGAGTAACCCTTATCGATGCCTTGGGAAAAACGAATACGTTTTACTTGCAACTCTTCAAATACGCCGTTAAACCCGTAAACCTTCGCCCCCGGATTAGACCCACAAAAATAACGATGGGTTTTCGCCGCGATAAAATTTACATGAGTGGGATCAACAAAGGTTTCGGCCCTGGGGTAACAAGGCGTGATGGCATAGAGCTGACCACCAGGCTTTAGCACCCTATGGATCTCGTTCATTAATTCAATAAAAGGAAATACCGTTTTATTATCTTTAACAATGAGCCTGGGAACATGCTCTAAGAAGTCATAAGCCGACACCGAATCGAAAAAATTATCAGCGAAGGGCAGCGGCTCGAGGGTCACGTTACACTGACGATAGTTAAAGTCGACGGCTTGATCGATAATATCGACGCCGAATAATTGCTCTTGATTAAAGGGGTTTCTGGCCGTAGAGCCGCAACCTATGTCTAGGTGTTTCGTTGTCATAGGTTAACAATCCGGGCCTTAGAGTTCAGTGTCAGTTGACGTTTCGCTCTATCGAGCAGTAATTTAGTATCTTAACTTATCGTTTTGGAAAGTACAGTTAGTAAGCCCAACTTACCTTCCCCGCTTTTGCTAACCATACTTATCCGCCACTAGTCTTGGCGCTCAGCACTACAGACTCATGCCCAGCCACAGATAAGCCAGCACGCTGATCAAACCCACCAGCAGAGAATAGGGTAGCTGAGTTTTAATATGGTCCATGTGGTCAGAGGCTGCACCCGTAGAAGCCAAAATCGAAGTATCAGAGAGTGGCGAACAATGGTCGCCAAACACGCCACCACCCGCTGTTGCTGCCAGGGTGGCATACACCAGCGTCGATAATTCACCACCGGAAAAGCTGAAAGCCATGGGGACTGAAATGGGAATCATAATCGCGTATGTGCCCCAAGAGGTGCCAGTAGAAAAAGCAATCAGGCCAGATATCAAGAATACCAGCACTGGCAACATAGCGGGCGTCAGCCAAGATTTAGATACCGAAACAATATAGTCTGCGGTGTTGAGGGCGGCGGACAGATCATTCAGCGCATAGGCAAAAGCCAAAATCACCACCGCCGGCATAATCCCTTTAATGCCCAACATAGCGGTCGAGGTGATCTCGTTCAGAACAACCCCCTGAATCCGCATGATGATCGCCAGAACGAATGTCGCCAGCATAAATGCCTCGAGAGGTTTTGCGCTTGAAGTCAGCATAATGGAACCTACCGCAAATCCAATCACGATCACCACCGGAAAGATGAAGTTCCAGAACAAGCTGGTGCGGATACCGACGGCAGCTTCTATTTCGGTGAGCTCCGCCGCCATCAGCGGCTCGCCACCATCACGAACCACCTTGCCTTCTAACTGAGCGCGCTGTTCGGCACGCTTCATTGGCCCAAAATCTGGAATCATACCCGCGGCAATCAAACCCACCATCAGCACCGACAGTATGGGATAAATATTAAAGGGAATTGCGGTAATGAAAAAACTCATGGCATCGCCGACGTCTAACACTGGACCCATCCCGATGGTGAGCCCCGCCACGAACACTGCCCAACCAGTGAACGGCACTAAAATACTCACGGGGGCTGAGGTTGAGTCACAAATGTAGGCGAGTTTCTCGCGAGAAATTTTGAATCGGTCTGACAGATTACGCATGGTCGAGCCCACAAACAGTGGGCTGAAGTAATCACTGAAGTATACAAACAGACCCATAAACCAGGATATTAACTGGATCCGCTTGCGGGTCATTCGGCGTCGCTCAATAAAGCTCGAAAAATTCGAAATGGCGCCGGTGCGCTGAAAGAATGCCAACAGAATGCCGATAAAAAACTCTAACAGTAGAATCCACGAGAAACCGTCATTGCCGAGCGCACCCACCAGCAGCTTCGGAAACCCCAACAAGCCTTCGCCAGCGATCAGCACGCCCACCAGGCACGCGGCCGCCAGTGAAAACACAGTATTGCGCGTAACAAAAGCCAAAAACACAGCGACGCCGGCGGGTACCAAAGACAGGGGACCAATATAATCTGTTACTTCCATGACTCATTCCTCTTAAACCGGTTCGTACCATTGAGAAAAGTCGCCAGAAAATGCCGAGCAACTACAGTTCTTGCCTACCCTGCCAGCTTTCCAGCGCCGCATTGGCATGAAAGCCAATGCGACGCAGCGGTTCAGGCGGCATCCAACTGGGCGAACCAAACAGCCCCGCCACATCAGGCACGCTGTAACCCAGAGCCGACTCGGCGAGAAGCTTGCCCAACAGCGTTCCTTTCACCGTACCACCACCGTTGCAACCACCCGAAATAAACAACCCGGGTTGTTGCTCACCCCACACTGGGGCGCCATTAAAGGTGATACCCACTGCACCACCCCAGACATGTTCAAAAGCTTGACCTTTGAGGCTAGGGAAACGCCGCCAGAGCCGATCTTGCAACAGCGCGGTAACTTTTGCGGTAGCCAACTCGCTTTCGTAACTATGGGCTGAGCGCACCAACAGCCGACCGTCGGCAGTTCGTCGTAA
>DGOD01000047.1 GCA_002389265.1 Gammaproteobacteria bacterium UBA4475 | reverse complement strand
AGCGGTTTTCATCCCCGGTGCTGACAGCCAGCGCTTCAGAAACCCGCTCCGATCGCAGGGGAAGCATGATCTATCCAGTGCCATGATATCAGTGAAGTCCTCGGCGGCCATTGGTCTACAGTGAACGCTCGCATGACCTGCGGCTTCGCCTTGGAAGCGAACGTCTTCATAGAGATACTCGAAGCCGCCACGGCTGTAGTAGGGCACCATGTGGAGCACACCGTCCATACCCACCAAGGCGTCAGATCGCAGCCTGTCTCGTAGACGGTTTAGGCGGTGCTGCCAGAGTACGTTTCCCAAACCTTGCTGTCTTTGGTCTTGTCGCATGATGAACAAACCCATGAACCCACAAATACCTTCGTAACTGAAAATAGAGCCGCCCCCTAACAACTCGCCACCACGACGAAGAGCAATGAAGGCGTCTGGATCGTAAGCCCTGGCGATGTCTATGTCAGAAATACCTGGGTTCCAGCCTTCGGAGACAGCCCATTCCCGGAGTATTGCTACCTCGCTGGGGGTCATTAGGTCGAGCTCGAGTTCATTGGGTAATGATGTTTTCATGGTTTTTTCTCAGATGGCTTGGTTTTAGTCAAATTACAGTCTGTGTTTCGCGGTGTAAACGTGGGCGCGTCGACTGTGGGGCGGGGGTTCTCCGCTTCCCTTTCCCTCAGCCGCTTGGCTTGGTCCAGATTCATCCCGCGGTAGTCCTTGCGCCAGCGGCAGTCGATGTGGTCCGTTATCCCCAGCTGTCTGTATGTCTTGGTGACAGTCCTGCTATGCGCTATCAATACACCAGCCTCGCGGACTGTGTGAAGGATTTCTTCAGCATGGTAAGGGTTCGTCGGCATGATTCAGGTCTCCTCATTTAGCTTTTTTACCACGGTCGATCTGGTTCAAAAAAGCAAGGCGAGCTTATTAAGGTTCGATGGCTGTCCGAGACTGCAGAAAAAGCGCCACAACGATACAGAGCATCCCGCCGCCTTGAAGCACTGTCAATGTACTATCGATACTAAACCATGCAATGGCCGCAGCGAACGCGGGCACGGCGGCAAGCCACGCGCTGGCCTCAGTGGCTGTTCGCAGCGATAAGGCACGAAACCAAAGGCCAAACGAAATCACGCTGGCGGGGATAGCCAGCCAGAAAAACCACAGCCCCTCGCTGAGTGTTTGGGGCATCCAAAGGGTTGGACCGCGAAGTAGCAGCGTTACGCCAGCTAATAGTGCCGCACCAAAGATCATTTGCTGAGCGTTGAAGTGCCACCCGCCGCTGATGTTAAGTCGCTTGGACAGCAGGGTTGCTACTGCCCAAGAAACGGCAGCGAGGACGCTCAAGAATACACCGTAGTGTGTGTTGTCTACTTCGCGGTTAGCAAGGACACTGGGTATATTGGTCACCAAGATTAGACCCACAACGCCCAATATCAGTGACACCGCAAGGGTTCGGCTCAGACCGCGCTTGCCAACCACGCAGTCAACCCCCGAGACCATCAATACATTACTGAAAACAATAGCGGCGACAACAGCTGGAGGCTCAACGGCAAGCGCAATGTGCACGGGTGCCATGACACCAAACGTCTGAAAAAATCCAATCAACGCCACGTGAAAGAGGGGGATTGCGGGTTCTGTTTTGGAAATAAATACCGCCGACACAAGGTACGCGACGAAAGCGGCAACGAGAAACCGAGCAGTTACAAGAGACAGGGCATCCGCGCCGCTGGCCAACAAAACGGCTGCGGATGGAAAACTTGATCCCATCAGCAAGGTCGATAAGGTAATCGTCGGCAAAAACGAATGTCTGTGGTCAGTCATATGTTATCCAGCGAGCACTCTGCCGCGCTTATAGGAAGTCCGCAACCATGGCCTGCGTACAAAGGAACCCCGTTCGCTTTGCCTTAGCATCAGGTTCCGCCATGTCCTCTACGATGAGGTTTGATTCTCGCGTTCCTGGGCCATCTGATGGACAGCCTGTTCGAAGCGCAGCAATGGAGTAACGCACAGATAAGACTACCGATTGGTAAATAGATGTAAACAAACCTGTGACACCTCCGAAACTCAGTAACTGGAATTATTGCAACATAGTTTTTTAAGGTTCTGTTTGCGGTAGTACAAGGGCGAGTTGAAGTATATGGCATAGTAGCGGCCTATACTTTTCAACTCCATCTCTTTAACCAGCTTTCAACCTCTGAAGGTTGCACCCGATATCTGGTGATATTGCCCTCAGGCAATCCAGTCAGCTCCGTCTTCAGTATTTTCATGAAGCGTGTACTGTTTTGCTCCACAATGTATCATTCTATGAACTGCTTCATAGCAGAAACCGTCCCGCGCTTTTTCAGACCGAAACGGACAATGTTGGCGACCAGCTGAGCGATAAAATCTCAGTAACGCAATCGAAACGGATCGTGATGACGGAGTGGTAAACAAGCAGCAGAAGATCGATCGCAGGATTTCTCATAGGCCCAAGACCCTGCCGATAGAATTAGCGAGGTGTTCTACTCTGAATAGGCGCTTAATATGCTCTATACTTGCCGAGTGAACGAAACAGAAAACAACATTACGTCGTGGTGCGGTTCAAAAAGAAACCGGCCTTCAGGGCTAGCAGATTATGATCAACGTTGCTTCATGGGCGGTACGTTACGGCGATCTTGATCACAGCACGCTGGTTGATGCTGGCCTAGCAGATGGTGATGTGACCGATCGTGCTCTCCTTGACAACCCCATCTCGTCAGAGACTTTCGGACGGTCTGATAAAAGTAAGATACCGGCGGCCGCAATCAGCGCTGCTGCGGTGTTGGATTCGGCGTGGTCAAAGGCAGGGTTAAGCCCGGCACGTAATCGCCTTGATGGTCGTGGTCATCGTGTCAGACACGCCGATACGGCTTTGGTGGTAGGCAGCTCTCTTGCACTTGCCGATGAGGCCTGTCACTTTGTCGATACTCCGCGTCAGCGACTAAGCCCCTACTCGTTATCGAAAATTCGCGGCAATGCACTGACAGCGCCGCTTGCTATTCGGTTTGGATTGGGCGCGGGCAGCCACACCGTTAGTGCGGCCAGTGCAACGGGCGGCCACGCCTTGGTGTCTGCAGCCCAACTGATTCGCTCCGGACAGGCCAGCCGGGTGGCGGTTGTCTGCCTAGATCAAATGCGGCACGAGGCCATTCGAGGCGGGTTGGGGGCCACCGGCGCGAGCAGTGCATCATACCCATCACTACCCCTATCTGCAGAGCGGAGTGGCATGCGGCCTGCTACCGCAGCTGTAGCAATGATTCTAGAGGCTGACGACTCGTGCCGATCGAGGGGTCATGCTGGTTTGGCTCGCTGGCTTGGGGGTTGCCTACGCCACGATTGCCACCATTTAATGGCCCCCCTGCCATCGGGCAAGGCCTTGATTGAGGCCAGCAATGCCGCGCTTGGACAAGCTCAAATCGCGATTGAATCCATCGACTGGGTATCGCTACACGCGACCGGCACACGCGTGTGGGATCAACTCGAAATCGACGTTGTGAGGCAGCTATTTGGCTGTCAACTACCGCACTTGAGCGCCTTCAAACGAACGTTTGGCCATACGATGGGGGCAGCCGGCTTGCTGGAAGCAGGCATTGTGTGCGAAGGCCTTTTTCAACGACGACTGCCTCCCTGGCCCGAACCCACAGATCCGACTTTGGGGTTGCTTCCATCGTCAAGGCAGGCGACGCATGCCACCCATGCCATGATGTGGTCTGCGGGTATGGGTGGAGACGTCGTCGCAAATATTTTCGCGGCACTGCCATGACACTGTTGACGATTACGCCTGACCTACCCCAAGCGTGGTATGACAAACTTTCGGGGCAACCTTGTTTTCGTGCCGCCTGGGCAGCGACGGTCGCACGCTACGGTGAGGTTACGGCCTGGTGGCGCGATGGCGAACCCATCAGCTACCGCACTTTGCATGAATGGGCGATTGCACTGCAGACCTCGTCGTCGCCGGTATGGATTGATGGAAACCATACTGACTGGCTGGCGCAAGCGTTGGCTTGCTGGCTGGAAGGCAAGGCGGTGCTGTTTTATGACGGCACTTGTTCGAGGCCCGCATTATCGCCAAGGCAAGCTGCATCATTACCGACCGGTACCCATGCCATCTACTTTACTTCTGGTACAACAGGTGAGCCAAAGCCCGTCGTCCGTAGCACCACCTTTGCTTTACGGGAGGCATGGGCTTACGCCCAGGATTTGTCATTGCCGTCAGGCCGCACAGCGGTTGCGCTAGTCCGCCCGTGGTTTGGAGCCCTGACCAAACACAGTTTGGGCATGCTGCTCTCCGGGACAGCTCAAGCGTTTGCCAAAAGCAGTAACCTCGCCGATAGCGACGCGTCCGTCCTGTATTGCACACCCTCTCAGGCGCAAAGGATAGGCGCTGTGCAACGCTGGGATGTTATCAGTCTTACTGGAGAGCCGGTTTCCAACCAACACCGCAAGGGTCTCTCTGACATGCTAGCGCCAAACGGTTGGATCTTGGATGCTCTTGGGAGTACTGAATGTGGGGTAATCGCTCGACGCTGGATCAATTCTGATTCTCTCTCGAGAGAACTGGGGAATTTTGTGGGCGAGGTGCTACCGGGGAAGTTGGTGAGTGTTGACGAAGACAAGCGCCTTACGGTCACGTTATTCGAGGGCACGCCCTTATTCACAGGTGATTTAGCGGTTCTCCGAGACCGAAAAATCGAGCTGCTAGGGCGAGCGTCGGCGCTGCGTAAAGCGCATGGCGTGTGGTATGACAGTACTCCGCTGTTGAGGGCTTTGCGCGTCCACCCCGACATTATGCATGCAGAATTAGCGCCTGAGGCTACCGACCAACAACAGCTAGTGGTGAGAATTGCGTGTCCGAAAACGTTGACGCTAACCACACTTGAATCGTGGCTTCTAGAGGCTTTATCGGACCTATGGCTATTCCCAGTTATCGAGCGCTTCGGTGAAGATACGGTTCTGGGCCCGACGGGAAAGCGCCAGCTCTGCGGCCCTGCAAGCGACGTGACTCAGCCCCGAAGTTTAGCCGAGCTTGTGGCTGACATTGTACTGGGCGAAATAGCGTTGCCCGACGACGCGAAGGTAACAAATCTGCGCTTCGACGCTTTGGGCGTTGACTCGCTCGATTTCGTGAGCGTCGCCATGGAACTGGAAGCCCGCACAGGAGTCGATGTTTCAGAGACGCTGCTGCTGAGCGACACACCACGCACTGTGAGGCGACGCTTGGGTAACCCATCCACCAATCCGTTTGGGTTTCATCAGTTAGCTAATGGCAGCGGCACTAGAGAGCTACTCTGTTTGGGTCGAAGCCTGGCTTCTACCCAATCTGAACTGGATCCGATGATTAGCTTCCAGTTAAGCCCGTGTCTACGTACACAAAGCAGCCGATATACCCTGGCCCATCTCGCAAGACAGTTATTGGTCAACAATCCTAGTTTGCAGCAAGTGAATAGACCGCGGTTGGTCGTGGGTTTTTCGCTGGATGCTGTGTTAGCCATAGAGCTAGCCTTTGCCCTTGAAACGTCTGGTATACCGGTAAGTGGTGTGTTGCTGCTGGATCCACCCACGCGAAAGCGCAGGTCATGGCTGCGTAAACGCACGCCGCTCTTGGGTGAGTGGTTAACCATGCGCTGGTTTCGTAACCGAACGTCCTTTTCAAGGGAATTACGCCGTCGAGCGATCGCCCGACAGCCGACACGTAGATTACAAGCCCCCGTGACGGTGCTCCACCGAGGTGCTGCGGAGTGCTGCTGGTTGGATGAACAAACTGCGATCCATTATGTTGGGCTAGAGGATGTCCCTCACAAGGCGCTTATCGAAAACCCCACTGCACGAGCGCATTGGTTGGTATATTTTCGTCAGTGGTCGGAGGAGCACGACTTACGCTAGGGATGATCCTTGCGGCGCCTGTTAGATGGGATCTATGTCGATAGCCCGACAGGCCCCCGGTTTCGCTGGGTCAAGGCACCCTCAAGCGCCGAGCTGCGCCAGCTGTCCCACACCATCGCCCATCGCGTGAGCCGTTTTCTCGAATGCCAGGGTCTGCTGGTGCGTGACGATGAATCCGCACAGCTGACCTTGAATGCCCCGGATGATGACGACCCGATGCACACCCTGTTCGGGCATTCCATCACCTATCGCATCGCCACCGGGCCCCGGCAAGGTCGACAGGTGCTAACCCTGCAAACACTCCCCGCCATCAATGAGCCACCGGACATTGGCGTGGGTAATGTCTCTGGGTTTTCCCTGCATGCCGGGGTTGCGGCGAAAGCCAATGAGCGCCACAAACTCGAACGCCTGTGCCGTTACATTGCCCGGCCCGCCGTGTCCGAGAAACGGTTGTCGCTTACCGCACACGGCCAGGTTCGCTACTCGCTCAAAACCCCCTGAAACGACGGTACCACTCACGTCATTTTTGAACCGCTGGATTTCATAGCTCGCCTCGCTGCACTAGTACCCAAGCCCCGGGTCAATCTGACCCGGTATCACGGTGTACTCGCTCCTAACTGTAAATATCGGGCGCTGATCACCCCCGCCCAACGGGGTAAGGGACGAAAATTCCAAAAATCCGACTCCCCGGCAGACCGGACGCCCATAGAGCGACATGCCGCAATGACGTGGGCACAGCGGCTAAAGCGGGTGTTCAATATCGACATTACAACCTGCCAGGACTGCGGCGGTGCTATGAAGGTGATCGCCTGTATCGAAGACCCCGACGTGATCCAGAAAATACTCACCCATCTGCAGCTGAACACTGAGACTACTGCATCCAGGGCACTGCCTGAACCGCGGGCACCGCCGATATCTGATCTTTTCGGAACCCTGTGAGGACGACGATTTAACGGTGTACATGCTATTTTTCGAAATGGTAGTGAACCGTATGGGTTGTCAGTGAGGAACAACCGAAACTCTCGCTACCATTGCTCCCACCACGCCATAATCCTGCGCAAAAGCCACCAAATTACCCTGCATCCAGATTCAGTGCCGGTAGGAGCCAACACCTATAGGTTGGAAATCTATCGATTAGGGG
>DGOD01000258.1:5962-7714 GCA_002389265.1 Gammaproteobacteria bacterium UBA4475 | reverse complement strand
ATGGCCGGCGCTGAGAAAATCAGCCTCAACTCGGCCGCGGTGCTAAGACCCGGGTTAATCAAAGAGTGTGCCCAAGCCATTGGCACGCAAAATACCGTGTTGTCGATGGATGTTCGGCGAGTCGCACCCAATACCGCCTGCCCAAGTGGGTATGAGGTAGTCATTAACGGCGGACGTAAAGCAATGGGGATGGACGCCATTGCCTGGGCGCGTCAAGGCTGTGAGCTGGGTGCCGGCGAGATTGTCGTGAACTCGATTGATGCCGATGGCATGAAGCAAGGCTATGAGATTAAGTTAACGCGAATCGTCGCCGAGGCGGTGCCGGTGCCAGTTGTGGCCTCTGGTGGTGCTGGCACGCCCGCGCATTTGCACCAAGTGTTAACCGACGGCAAGGCGGATGCGGCCTTGGTTGCGTCGATGGTGCATTACGGTGATTATCGAGTCTTGGATATAAAAAAATATCTCAACCGTCAGGGTGTGAAAGTCCGGATGAACTATTAGGCGACTGGCAATGAATGAAGATCAGGTGGATCGGTTAGAGATGAAAATTGCGTTTCAGGAAGACTTGCTGCAGCAGTTAGATGATGCGGTATTGGCTCAGCAACAACAAATTCTGTTACTCGAGGATCAGGTGAGAGTGCTGTCAGAACAATTACAACAAATCGCGACAACACGGCCAGACGCGACGTCGGGTGTCGATGAGCCGCCGCCGCATTATTGAGGCCTGATCCTGATTGAATGACTAAACTCTCACGAAAGCGTGGCATGCGACGGGTGATGTTTCACGTCGTTGAACGACCATGAGCGCCCGAAGGGATCATCGTTAAACGGGCTTTACCGATTAGAGTCCGCTTCAAGGCCAAGCGTGGGGTCTACCGAGGAACAAACCGGACGCTTGCGTCACGGTGAATGCCATTAACCAGCTGCTGAGACTCAAGGTCCCAGTTGGCGTCAAGAGGAGTGTATGATGCGCGCGATTTCTATTTCCGAAACCGGAGATTTGCTGTGGACGGAGGCGCCAAGCGTCGCGCCCGGCCCAGCAGAAATATTAATCGATGTTAAAGCCACTGCGATCAATCGTGCCGATCTCATGCAACGCAAGGGCTTGTATCCGCCGCCACCCGGTGCGCCAGAGACGATGGGATTGGAGTGTGCAGGCATTGTGGTGGCGGTTGGGTCCGACGTGACACATCATCAAGTGGGGGACCGAGTTTGCGCGCTTTTAGCGGGTGGCGGTTATGCTGAACAGGCGGTGGTTGATCAGGGAAGTGCCTTGAAAATCCCGGATAACCTCGACTTTGAACAAGCTGCTGCGATTCCGGAAGTGTTCGCAACCGCTTGGCTCAATTTGTTTATTGAGGCGGCTCTGCAGCCGGGCGAGCGGGTTGTGTTGCATGCCGGTGCCAGCGGCGTGGGTACGGCGGCTATCCAGCTCTGTCACGCCTTCGGTTCTGAAAGTTTCGTAACAGCAGGCTCTGCCGAAAAAATTGAAGCCTGTATAAAGTTGGGTGCAAAAGGGGGGCAGAATCGTCGGGACGGTGGGTTCATCGATGCTGTACGCGCACTTTGGCCTCAAGGCGCTGATGTCATTTTAGATCCGGTTGGAGCGAGCTACCTGGCGGAGAATCTGGAGGCGTTAACCCTTAATGGTCGTCTGGTTTTGATTGGTTTGATGGGCGGGAGTCGAGCTGAGGTTGATCTCGCCAAGTTGATGATGAAGCGGCTCCGAGTTGTAGGCTCAACCCTTCGCGC
>DGOD01000258.1:896-5933 GCA_002389265.1 Gammaproteobacteria bacterium UBA4475 | reverse complement strand
CAGTATGTCTGGCCAAAAATCAGTCAAGGGGAGATTGTGCCGATTATTCAGCAGGTGTACCCGATCCAATCTGCCAGCCAGGCACACGATCTCGTGGCCTCAGATGTAACGATTGGGAAGGTCGTCTTAAAAGTTTCAAGTTGACCCGTAGCGGCGCCTGTGCGGCTGCTCAACAGCGCGGCTTATGCAGCGCTGCTCGCGCGAACGCAGGCTTTCAACGGGCGAGGCGCAGGTGATTAAATAACTTCAGCCACGTCTTCGGCTTGAAAGCCTTTGTCAGTTTCAGAAATCACGAACTCAACCGCTGCGCCCTGCTTTAAGGTTCTGAAACCTTCGCCACGAATCGAACGAAAATGAACAAAAACGTCTTCGCCGGTTTCACGTTCAATGAAACCAAAACCTTTAGAGTCGTTAAACCACTTCACTGTTCCCATTTGTCGATCAGACATTTACCGTACCTCGTATTTATTTCACAGCGCTGTGTCGCGCTTCCTTCGAATTAATGCATAAGATGCACGCCTTGTCCAAGTATTTTTTTTACTGATCAGGTGTGATCAATCTCAATGCTAGTAGGTCTAATTCAGATATTCTGGATTCGCGCTTTTTGTGCTTCAAAGTCTGCTTTGGTCCGCTCGTAATCTTGGATCTTCGACTTTTCTTTATCGACAATGGCAACGGGCGCATTTTTAACAAAAGCGTCATTGCTCAACTTGCCTTGAATACGGGTGATCTCTTTAAGAATCTTATTTATTTCTTTATCGATGCGTTCAAGCTCAGCTTCGACATCTATCAGGCCTGCTAAAGGGACCAAAATTTTTAAGTCGCCAATAATTTTAATAGCCGATGCCGGCGGCTCCGCCTCGTTGTCGATCCAGGACAGGGTTTCAGGGCGTGCCAGGGCCATAATAAGAGGCATAAATTGCGCTTGCCGGGTCCTGTCTAACGGACTGCCCGCTTGCAGTAAAATTGGAATGAGCGTGCTCGGTGCGATATCTTGCTCGCCGCGAATATTCCGAACAGCACCCACCATTTCTTTTATCCAATGGATGTCGGCGAAAACGCCCTCGCTGCTGTCTGGTATCGGCGTTGGCTCGGGATAGGGCGCAAGCATGAGGGACGGGCCCTGCCGCAATGCATCCGGAAGCTTCTGCCAAAGCTCCTCAGTAATAAAAGGCATGAAGGGATGCGCTAATCTAAAGGTTGCCTCGAGCGTCTCAAGTAAACAGGTCTGGGTGCCGGCTTTCTCGGCCGAACTTGTCGCGTCTGAGAGCAGGACGGGCTTGCAGAGTTCTAAGTACCAGTCACAGAACTCGTCCCAAACAAACTCATAGATGTGCTTTGCTGCCAGGTCGAAGCGATAGTCATCCATTGCCTGGTTCACGGCATTGCTGGTCTCTTGGAATTTCAAACGAATCCAATGGTCAGCAACTGATTCTATCGGCGCAGCACTTTGAATCCGCTCGCCCGTGTTCATCAAAACATAGTTAGTGGCGTTCCAAAGTTTATTGCAAAAATTTCGATAGCCTTCCACCCGTTTCAGATCGAACCGCATGGCGCGGGCGCTTGTTGCAATCGCGCAGAAGGTAAAGCGCAGCGCATCGGTGCCGTAGGCAGCGATGCCATCTGGATATTCTTTACGCGTTGCGCGCTCGATTTTTGTCTGCTGGCGTGCTTGCAGTAAATTTTCCGTTCGTTTTGTGATCAATGCTTGGGCTGTGATGCCATCGATAATGTCCATCGGATCCAGGCCATTGCCTTTGGATTTTGACATTTTCTGGCCTTCAGCGTCTGTCACCAGGCCGTGGATATAGACTTCTTTGAAGGGAACTTCATCCATGAACTTCAAGGTCATCATGATCATTCGGGAGACCCAAAAACTGATGATATCGTGACCTGTTACCATGAGATCGGTAGAGTGAAAGGTTTTCAAAGCCTCGGTGTCTTCGGGCCAGCCGAGGGTTGAAAAGGTCCACAAAGCAGAGGAAAACCAGGTATCTAAGACATCATCGTCTTGTCGAAGCCGGATATCATCCGCCAATTGGTGTTTCGCTCGAACCGAGGCCTCAGATTCCCCAACAAAAACATCGCCAGCCTCATTGTACCAAGCAGGTATGCGATGACCCCACCACTGCTGTCTCGAAATACACCAGTCTTTGAGGTCGCGCATCCATGCAAAGTAAATGTTTTCAGCTTGTTTTGGATTAAATGTAATGTCGCCGCCTTCAACGGCCTTGATTGCCGGTTCAGCGAGTGGTCCAACCTGAACAAACCACTGGTCGCTGAGCAAGGGCTCAACGACCACGCCTGATTTTTCACCTCGTGGCACCATGAGTTTGTGGTCTTCGACTTTGACCAGTAATCCTGCGGCATCCAAGTCTTCGACAATTCTTCGGCGCGCATCGAACCGGTCAAGGCCCTGATAGGGTTCAGGTGCATTATCGGAAATAGTGCCATCCGGGTTCATAATGCTTTGCAATGGCAGGTCGTGGCGTTGGCCGACGTCATAATCGTTAAAGTCGTGGGCGGGCGTGATTTTGACGCAACCGGTGCCAAAACTGGGATCAACATAGTGATCTGCGATCACCGGAATTAAGCGGTTGCTCAGCGGCAGAGAAACCGACTGGCCGATTAAGTGTTTGTAGCGGGCGTCATCCGGATGCACGGCCACCGCCGCATCACCCAGCATGGTCTCGGGCCGCGTGGTAGCAACTTCGATAAAGGTGGCGGGCATATCCGTTATGGGATAGCGGATATGCCAAAGAAAACCGCTTTCTTCCTCCGAGATGACTTCAAGATCCGAAATCGACGTTTCTAATTTGGGGTCCCAATTCACCAAACGTTTACCGCGATAAATCAGGCCTTCCTCGAACAGACGGGTAAAAACTTCAATCACTGCGCGGCTCAGGCCTTCGTCCAGGGTAAAGCGTTCTGTTTCCCAATGCAGGGATGCGCCCATGCGCCGTAGTTGCTGACTGATCTGACCGCCGGATTGATCTTTCCAATCGAAGGCGCGCTCGATGAAGGCCGCTCGTCCAATATCAAGGGGTTTAAGGCCTTCCTTGGCTAATTGCTCGGCGACAATCAATTGCGTTGAGATGCCTGCATGATCCGTACCCATTTGCCACAGGGTGTTGTATCCCTGCATGCGTTTACGGCGAATGACGGCATCAACCAGGCTATGCTGAAAGGCATGGCCCATATGCAGGGTGCCAGTGACATTGGGCGGTGGGATCGCAATTGAAAAAGCCGGGCCTTGGCCGCTGGGTGCGAAGTAGCCAGCCGATTCCCAAGTCTGATACCAGCGTTGCTCTAGGGTCTTTGGGTCGTACTTTTCCATGGTGCTCAATGGGATCTAAAAGGCAGCAGTATACACGCGAGTCCGCCTAAAGATCAGGATCTTTAGGCCCCTGTGGCTGAGGGTCTAGCAGCGCAATGATGTCGGTTAAATCGGTCACGATGGTTCGACGGATTTGGTTCAGAAATTGATCTGTGTACTCGCTCGCAAGCTGCCTTGCTTGCACTTCTGTCAAGGGCTGTGCTTTGGATTCAGAGGTCAGCGCGGCAAAAACGTCCTGGAATAGGTCTAAGCTATCCGGGTCGTAGGCTGGATCGCGCGAGGCGATTTTTGCGCTCTTAATGGGGGTTGCCGGTGCTCGAGCCGGTTTGTTGGTTTTGGATTGCCGCAAGGGGGCATGACCACTGAGAAGTGGAATTTGTTGGGCGCCCGGTTTCGCCGGGTCTTTGTATCGCTTGTGGGTCATCGGCCAGCCATTTTGTGGTATTTCAACGGGTAGCCTCGGGTCTTATAAAACCGAAAGCGCTCTCGAGCAGCAGCCCGTTTTTCATCATCCTTTGGCACAATCTCTGCAACCCGGTTGAATCGGCTGAAAAATTCAGGAATGCCAGGATTTAAGTTAATCAGCACGTCATGATGCTGGTCTGGGATGGCTTCGTGACAAATTACAATGGGCGCGCGGGCATTTTTCTGAGCCCGTTCATGAGGAATAAAAGCGGTTGCCTTAAAGGACCAGAGCAGCGCGTCTAGGGCGCTGGCTTGGGTTTCTGAGCTCACATGCACGTGAATTTGATGTCCCAGTCGATACACTTTTTCGATCAACCGACAAGCGAAGACCAGTGGGTCTTCGCTGGATTCGATCTGATAGAAATCTACTTGGGTCAAGCGGGGCGGCCCGCTTGCTGCAAAAGATATTCGGTTAACAGTGCAACCGGTCTGCCGGTAGCGCCTTTTTTCGTGCCCGCCCATTTAAAAGAGGTGCCGGCGATATCCATATGGGCCCACCGATATTTCTTAGCAAATCGGGCAAGGAAACACGCGGCAGTAATGCTACCTGCCTCCTTACCGCCAATATTTTGCATGTCGGCAAATGCGCTGTTGATCTGCGGTTGATAGCTCTCCCAGATGGGTAGTTGCCAGGCCCGGTCGCGGGTTTGCTCACCCGCAGCGATTAGGTTCCGGGCGACCTCGTCATCATTTGAGAAGACCGCAGAAGCCTGGCTGCCAAGCGCCACAATAACAGCGCCGGTTAAGGTCGCAACATCAACGACCGTGGCGGGGTTAAATTTTTCAATGTAGGTTAACGCATCACATAAAACCAGTCGGCCCTCTGCATCGGTATTTAATATCTCAATAGTTTTTCCGCTGTAAGATTTTACAATATCACCTGGTCTTTGAGCATTTCCNNCTCTGCATCGGTATTTAATATCTCGACAGTCTGGCCTGACAGGGTGGTGACAATGTCACCCGGTTTAGAGGCTCTTGCTGATGGCATATTCTCGGCACAGGCAAGTACGCCCACAACATTCATTTTGGGTCCGATTTCAGCGATGGTTTTGAGCGTGCCAAAGACAGAGGCGGCACCGCACATATCATAAATCATCTCCCACATCCCGGCCCCGCCTTTTAAGCTGATGCCGCCGGTGTCGAACGTAATGCCCTTGCCGACCAGAACATGCGGTTTGACACTGGCCGCGGCGCCGCGATATTGAATGATAATCATTTTACCGGGTTCATCACTG
>DGOD01000258.1:0-860 GCA_002389265.1 Gammaproteobacteria bacterium UBA4475 | reverse complement strand
AAGGTAGGTCGGGGTGCAGAGATTGCCTGGCGCATTGCTTAAATCTTTGGTAGCGGTTTTGCCAATTGACAGTGCCCCACCCAACTTAACACCTTGTTTTACGGCTTTACTGCGATCCGCTTCTGTGAGCAGTTCAACGCTTGCAAGCGTGATGGGTTCGCTTTTGGTTTGCTTGCCCTTCATCGCCAGATATTGATAAGCCGCATCATTAAAGGCTTCGGTGAGTTTGGTGGCGAGCCAAGTATCGTCCCGATCGCAGACGATGACGTCATCAAGACTGATAACGAGCTTTTTAATGGGTAGTGATTTCGCGGTGTTTGCGATGGCGGTTGCGGCGGTTATGAGTCGATCAGCATCCAGTTCGTCGCGCTTACCGAGCCCCAAGATAATACATCGGTCGAGATTGGTGCCTTCTAGATTATGCAGGATTAAGGTTTGTCCGGCTTTGCCGGAGAAGTCATCACGCTTGAGCAGCTTTGCCAGACGGCCTGCCGATTGTGAATCAACCTGGCGTCCCATTTCGGATAGTTTGAAGTCGTCGTAGCAACCGAGCACGAGGCCTTGGATTCTTGATTTGGGTGAGGTGTTGGATTTGACAGAAAACTGCATGAAATTTCCTTGATGGGTCTGAGCAAAATAAGTGTACAACGATTATACTGATTATCGATCCCGCAGAATCCAATTCCTATGATTCTCTTTCGTTATCTTTCTCGTGAAGTTTTTACGGCAATGGCGATTATAGCCCTTGTGGTGTTTGTGATCGCGTCAGGTTCTAGGTTGAGCCGTTATTTGTCAGATGCGGCAAGCGGTACGTTGAGTGGGGAGTTGATTGGTTGGCTATTGTTATACCGCCTACCGGG
>DGOD01000292.1:7282-7744 GCA_002389265.1 Gammaproteobacteria bacterium UBA4475 | reverse complement strand
CCGTCGCTAGCTGCCAATACGTTATAGCCCGACTGACGCAACAGTGTGGCTAAAAATTGCCTGGCCAGGAGATCGTCGTCGACAACCAAAATGTTAAGTTGCTGCGCGGCGGCCAATGAATATTTGTTGGTCAGCAGCCTGATAAGCTCCGATTGGCGTAGAGGTTGGGGCATAACCAGCCAGTCTGAGCGGCTCAAGGTGCGAGTATTATTGAGTAAAAGCACGTCTGTGTTAGTTGCCAGAGATGCTGTGACCGACAGGATTTCCGCATGCTCGTCGTGCCCGATAAAGCAGAGGTCTGCGGCGGACCCAGGTTCGAGGATCTCGATGCCAAGCTGTTCCAGGCGATGACTTAAGCCGTATGCCTGCCTGGGATTGCGGCCGTGGACCGTTGCGGTCAAACCAGCAGGTGCTAAGCGTATCGTTGTTGACGTGCAGTTTACCGGTATGTACAAGCCATTT
>DGOD01000292.1:2443-7155 GCA_002389265.1 Gammaproteobacteria bacterium UBA4475 | reverse complement strand
AATTGATTGTCTGCCATGCGGCTAATGTGAAGTAAAAAAGTGGTTAATGACTGAGGCGGCGCTGCTGTTAAGCAGGCCAGTAGATAATTAAAGATTATCGACTTTAGGGCGAGTTCGTTGCCTATCAGGTCATGCTGGCACAGCCTGTCGTAAATGGGGAGTAGCTCACATCCGTAGCGGGTCAGTAAGGGTTGGAGTAACGCGATGACATCATCAATAGCGTCTCTGAGGCTGAACTCAGCCTCGCTGTTGGGCTCTTTACCCGTAAAGCCAGGGGTCATTCGAGTCGTTATTTCAGCCTGGTAAAATAGTAATTGCGTGGCGCTCGAGTGTATTTGTTTCTTCAATGTCGCGTTGGGGCTAGTGCTACCAAGGAGATTCGTAAAGCCCGTGATGGATTGCAGGCTATTGTTGATCAGGTATGACAGTTGCAGCTGCTCTTCACGGTCCGATTTTTGGTCGTTGGTGAGCCGAATATTTTGCTTCTCAACCAGATCGAGTGCCTGCTCAATGCGAGTTAATTTTCGTTGCAAAGCGATTCGGCGTTTATCCTCTGAGCGCTGTAATTGTCGAGTAGCCTGCTTCGCGGCGACGATGGTGGCAGCTTGTTGGATTGTGA
This sequence comes from Gammaproteobacteria bacterium UBA4475, assembly GCA_002389265.1. Lineage (GTDB taxonomy): Bacteria > Pseudomonadota > Gammaproteobacteria > Pseudomonadales > Azotimanducaceae > UBA4582. Next base: position 6,536 of record DGOD01000292.1, on the reverse strand, counting down.
GAAATGTCTTAAGCCTCGTCGGTAAGGCGGTTAGTGACTGCGAATTTTCCAAGCGGTCCAAACTGACTACGCTTTGATGGGAAGTCGAAGCAGTGACGGAGCTCGGTTTACCATTCGTAGTGATCACGGCGCTGATGCTACTTAATGGTTGTAGAAAATGGGTCACCAAGTGCTGGTAAATTAGTTTGCTAATCATGCTAAGTATGACGGCAAATATGGTGATGCCGGGCCAGGCTAACGCTGGCAGGCTTGTGCTGAAATAGCCGAATAGGGCGATTAAGCCGCAGAATACCAGCACTGGTAGCGTAGCAATCAGGGCGAGAGTAGTTCGATAATCATCATGCCACGGTCTGAACATCATGTTTCACCACGATATTTGTGTTTATGACCCAAACGCATTTCGATAGATTAAGCAGATATTATCTGAATGTGGCATATTCTCCTATGATTACCCCCTTAAATTGCCTGAGCTAAGTTGCCACTAATATGTCAAAAAAAACTTATCCAACGATAGAATCCTGTATCGGCGAGACGCCACTCGTGCGCCTGCAGCGCCTGCCGGGTCATACCAGCAATACTGTGCTGGTTAAGCTCGAGGGGAATAACCCTGCAGGTTCGGTTAAAGATCGGCCGGCGATGAGTATGATTCGCGGCGCTGAGGCGCGGGGGGAAATCAAGCCTGGTGATACTTTGATTGAGGCTACGAGCGGCAATACGGGTATCGCGCTCGCCATGGCAGCGGCAATCAGGGGCTACCGGATGGTGCTGATTATGCCAGCCCATATGAGCGCAGAACGTAAGGCAGCGATGTCAGCCTATGGTGCTGAGTTGATTCTTGTATCTCAGGAGGCGGGGATGGAGGGTGCGCGTGACCTGGCTGAAAAAATGCAGCGGGAGGGTCAGGGTTTTGTGCTCGATCAATTTTCAAATCCCGATAACCCCTTAGCGCACTACCAAAGCACAGGTCCTGAAATATATCGCCAAACCGATGGTGAAATCACCCATTTCGTGAGTTCGATGGGAACAACTGGTACAATCATGGGCGTCTCCAGATACTTCCGTGAAGTCCTTCCCAGGGTGCAGATTGTCGGTTTGCAACCGGTGGAAGGGGCCTCGATACCCGGTATTCGGCGTTGGCCTCAAGCCTATATGCCCAAGGTCTTCAATACCGATCTGGTGGATCGGGTGATTAATATGAATCAAGATCTAGCAGAGAAAACGATGCGCGATCTAGCTACCAAGGAAGGCATTTTTGCCGGTGTTTCTTCAGGCGGATCAGTTGCAGCTGCACTGCAGATCAGTCGTGAAACAGAGAATGCGGTTATCGTTGCGATCGTTTGTGACAGAGGTGATCGATACTTGTCCACCGGTATCTACTCGACTTGAGAGCCCGTAGACCTAAAAGACGATAGACCCGGCGGCCTGCGAGATACTGACCTAAAAATATGAGTTATTTGTGAGCGGTGGTCGTGACGTCGTCTTGCGATCACTTGATTCCCGTCAACTTATATAGCGAACATGAGACTTTGAAAAACTACGATCCAGTGACTATTGCAGTGACTAAGCTACATCCAGACGGTTATGGGCTCAGTGAAGATGGTCGTCAGGCAGTGATTGGCGCATTAGCTGGCGAGGTTCTTGAGGCCGTGCCTTGGGCGCGAAAGCAGAAAAAGCATTACTTCAAGATTCAAACGGTTCATACCGCAGCGCCATCGAGAGTTGAGCCAGCGTGCGCGGCGGCCAATCATTGTGGCGGTTGTAGTTTTCAGCACCTGGAACCACATGCCCAGATTCTGTTCAAGCAACAACAACTCATTGACGCCCTCAGTGACACACAGCCATCGACGTTGTTAGAACCCATGATGGGCCCTCTGCTCGATTATCGTAGCAAAGCCCGCCTGGGGGTGAAGTTTGTAGAGAAAAAGGGCCGGGTTCTCGTCGGCTTTCGCGAGAAAATGAAGCCCTACGTTGCTGAAATTGATAGCTGTAAGGTGCTGAAAAAGGCAGTGGGTGAGAATTTAGCCGCGTTAGCTGCAGCGATCAGTGATCTCTCTGACCCACGCTCAGTCCCTCAGATCGAAGTGGCTGCAGGAGACACGGAAACTGCCTTAGTGATTCGGCATCTTGAAGACCTGACCGACGACGATTTACTCAGGTTAAAGCAACTGGGTGAGGAGTTTACGTTCTCGATTTACCTGCAGCCAGGTAATGAGTCTACAGTCCACAAGCTTTATCCTGCTGATGGTTATGAGCGTCTGATTTACACGTTGCCAGAGTATGACCTCAGTTACGCCTTTCACCCACTGGACTTCACTCAGGTCAATCAATTCATTAATCAAAAAATGATTCGCCAGGCGCTGCAGTTACTTGATCTGCAACCGACAGATCATGTTCTGGACAGCTTTTGTGGTATTGGTAATTTCAGCTTGCCACTGGCACGCGTCGCGGCGCATGTGACGGGCATAGAATTGTCTCAGACCAGTGTGCTGCGTGGCGCAGAAAATGCGCAGCGCAACGGCCTGAGCAATGTTAGTTTTGTAGCGAGTGACTTGTTTGCTGAAGATTATGCAATACCTGAGTTCCAGAGTTTTAATAAGATTCTGCTAGACCCGCCTAGAAGTGGGGCTTTAGAGGTTTGTAAAAAACTTGCAACCCATAAGGCCGAGAGAGTAGTGTACGTGTCTTGTAACCCGATAACCTTAGGTCGGGATGCGGCGATTCTTGTTGCTGGAGGGTATCGATTTGAATCGGCAGGTGTTATCGATATGTTCCCCCATACAACGCATGTTGAATCCATTGCCTGTTTTACGCGTTAGTACTCAACGCCCCCTCTCATTCATTCCAAGCAATCTATCAAATGGTTAAGGTCAGACAAGATCAGCCACTCCGCGATGACGGTAGCGTCAATTTGGATGTTTGGCTCCGCCAATTGCAGGAAATTAATCCCAATTTTGATATGGGGCGGCTTCGCGGTGCCTGTGATCTGGCAGAAAAAGCCGAAGAAAGAGCGGTAGTCACGAATACGGCATGGCCCTCGGGACGCAGTAGCTTTAGAACGGGTCTCGAGATGGCAGACATTCTCAGTGAGCTGCGAATGGATGAGGAAGGCATTGTAGCTGCGATCATTTATCGCGCTGTGCGAGAGAATCAAATCACGTTGAATCACGTACGCAAACAATTTGGTAAGTCGGTTGCTGATTTGGTTGAAGGTGTCATGCGGATGGCGGCAATCAGTAATGTGCGCAGGTCTGACGCGCCAGTCTTCGGTGAGCAAAAAGATCAGCTTGAACAGGCAAAAATGCTGCTCATCGCTCTGGTTGATGACGTCCGGGTCGCTTTAATTAAACTCGCGGAGCGGACCTGTGCCATTCGAACGATTGCTAAGGATCAACCGGCTAAACGTGCACGCCTGGCCCGCGAGGTTATGGATATTTATGCGCCGCTGGCTCACCGATTAGGTATTGGACAACTCAAGTGGGAGCTGGAAGACTTTGCCTTTCGCTATCTTGAACCCTTGGCCTATAAGCGTATCGCGACGCTGCTGGATGATACGCGTAGCGGGCGTCAGGAATATCTCGATCGCGTTATCGCAACTTTGAACCACCAGCTCAAAGTGATTAATGTCAAAGCCGAGCTAGATGGCAGAGTCAAACATATTTATAGCATCTGGCGCAAAATGCACCGCAAAGGCATTGAGTTTTCTGAAGTCTACGACGTTAGCGCGGTGCGAATATTAGTCCCCGCAGACAATGACTGCTATCAGGTTCTGGGCGTCGTGCATAACCTATGGCGAAATTTGCCCCATGAGTTCGATGACTATATCGCCTCTCCGAAAGAGAATGGCTATCGGTCCTTGCATACTGCCGTGATCGGTCCAGAGAACAAGGTGCTAGAAGTTCAAATCAGAACTTTTGAAATGCATGAAAAGTCCGAATTAGGTGTCTGTTCACATTGGCAATACAAGTCAACGGGTGATGTAGATGAGCCCGTCGCTTATCGAGAAAGGATTGAATGGCTGCGACAGATACTCGATTGGCGCGAAGAGCTAGGTGAAGTCGCCGGTATATCTAAAGAGCTGTTAGATGAAATCAGT
>DGOD01000292.1:0-2432 GCA_002389265.1 Gammaproteobacteria bacterium UBA4475 | reverse complement strand
TTGATCGAATCTATGTCTTTACACCGGACGGCCATGTGGTTGACCTGCCGCCAAGCTCTACACCGGTGGACTTTGCATACAGAGTGCATACGGATGTGGGGCACAAGTGTCGAGGTGCCAAGATTAATAGTAAGATCGTGCCGCTTAATACCAGTTTGAAAAGTGGTGACCAGATCGAAATCATTGTTGGTAACGATGTTGAGCCGAGACGAGAATGGCTCCATGCGCATTTGGGTTATGTGTCAACCTCCCGCGCGAGAGCTAAAATCCAGAGCTGGTTTGGGCTGAGAACAAAGCGCAAGAATACCGAAGAAGGCAAACAACTACTGACTTCTGAATTCTATCGACTCGGCGTCGATGACCTCGAGTTAGATTCCCTAGTGGTAAAATTGAAATATAAGAACGTCAATGAGTTGTACGCCGCGATCGGTGCAGGTGAAGTTAATGTAATTTATGTCGTTGAAGCGGCTGTTCAGTTGGTTGAAGTGGGCTTGAAGGAAAAGCAGCTAAGTCTTCTGCTCGGCGAAGATGAAGCTGGGGACGGCAATGAACTGCTGATAGAAGGCCTTGGTGGGATGGCCTACACCCTGGCCGCCTGTTGTCATCCTGTCGTGGGGAACAGTATCGTCGGTCTCACGAATGAAAAGGGTAGCGTTGATGTCCACTGTCAGGAATGTCTGCAGGCATTGGAGGGCGTTGCTCATGGCAGGCTGATTCGTCTCGATTGGCGAGGGGAAGCCGCCGTTACCCTCCCTGTGTCGATTGAAATTCATGCTTACGATCGCCGTGGCCTGTTGCATGATATTTCTGGTGTTGTCATGGGTGAAGAAACCAACGTGACAGCAATGAATATGTGTAAAAATGCGCCTGATAACCACGTTACAATCAATATGACGATTGAGGTGACGACGATTTACAGTTTGTTGCGAACCATAGAACAAATTGAGCTGCTGACGAATGTCATTTCAGCACGGCGATTGGACAACAGTTGAAACGAGGCAATTTGCCGAACTATTTTAATGAAAGGAGTTTTGGGTGAAAATTATTCTTTTAGGTGCACCAGGTGTTGGTAAGGGTACTCAGGCGCAATTTATTATGGAGAAGTGTGGGATTCCCCAGATTTCCACTGGTGATATGCTTCGCGAAGCGATTAAAGCGGGTTCTGCACTTGGGAAGAAGGTTAAGGGGGTCATGGATCAAGGGGCTTTAGTCACTGATGAAATCATCATCGAATTGGTTAAGGAACGCATTCAACAGCCGGATTGTGCTAATGGTTTCTTGTTTGATGGCTTTCCACGGACTATACCCCAGGCACAGGCCTTGCTTGATCAGCATATTGAAATCGATAGCGTCATCGAAATTAAGGTGCCAGACGCTGATATCGTTAAGCGACTGAGTGGTAGACGAGTTCATCCTGAATCGGGTCGGGTTTATCACACTATCTTTAATCCACCTCAGGTAGCGGGTAAAGACGATGAAACTGGCGATGATCTTGTTCAACGTGATGACGATTCCGAGGACACTATCAAGGAACGCTTAAGGATTTATCGAGAACAAACGGAACCGTTAGTTGGTTTCTATCGGGCTCTTGCCGAAAAATCAGCGGGTCAATTGCGCTATGCTGAGGTCGACGGCTCAGGTGAAACGAATGAAATTAAAGCAAAAATATTTTCAATTATTGATTGATAACGACGATAAATATTATGTGCTTTTAGCTAGATAGAGCGAAAATGTTAGGAAAACTCGAACAGATGTTGCTAAAACACTGAATATTTACGGTTTTATTCAAAAAAAGTGTGCAAATCCAAATTATTTTTTCTAAACTTTAGCTCGTTAAACAGTTGCGTGCGTAGTTTTAACTATGCGTCAACAAGATTGCCAGGCTGGTCAGTTTGAAAAGAATGAATCGTACCGAGTGGCGATAGGCTGTTGTAACAAAGTGATTGAACTTTCAATAGTAAGAATAGGAGTGTAAACGTGGTTGCGAAAAAGAAAACAGGTACAACCAAAAAGGTCGCAGCGAAGGTAAAGCTCGTTGCTAAAAAGAAAGTTGCTGTCAAAAAGACTGTTGCTAAGAAAGCTGTCGCCAAAAAAGCTGTTGCCAAAAAAGCTGTAGCGAAGAAGAAAGTAGCTGCGAAAAAGCCGGCTGCTAAGAAAGCTGTCGCTAAGAAAGCAGTTGTGAAGAAAAAAGTAGCTGCGAAGAAAAAACCAGCAGCTAAGAAAAAAGTAGTCGCGAAGAAGAAAGTAGTCGCGAAGAAGAAAGTAGCGGCTAAGAAGCCTGCTGCGAAAAAAGCTGTCGCTAAGAAGCCTGCTGCCAAGAAAAAGGCAGTTGCAAAGAAGAAAGTAGCGGCTAAAAAGCCTGCTGCGAAGAAAGTTGTTGCCAAGAAAGCAGCTGCCAAAAAGAAGGTAGTCGCGAAGAAGGCAGTGGCCAA
>DGOD01000114.1 GCA_002389265.1 Gammaproteobacteria bacterium UBA4475 | reverse complement strand
ATAAACGCCGAGTCTGTGACAAGAGACAGCCTCACCCCGGAGGGCATTCGAACAATCACATCCATCACAGCCGGCACCTGAGGTCGGGTCCATGCCGGTAACCGACGTGGGCTCACGCCCGCTGGCCGCTGGTCAAAGTCGAGCGCACCCGGAAACCGAATGCCGGCACCTAACAAATCAGAATGATGGATCAACATAGAGCTTCCAGCCGAATAAATGGGATTAGGATAAACGGGGTCGGGGTAAAATTTACATATGTAAATTTTACCCCGACCCCATTTAAAAGATCAGACATTTCTATAGTCTGAACGAATCGAAAACAGCGGGTCTTTACTGTCACAGGGCAGGTCCGAGCGGGCCTGCTCAACAGCCGCCATGGAAGATGGTAATTCAAAGGGCAATCGACCTTCTGTGTCCTGGCCTTCAATAATCGCTGTCAGCAGCACATCATCGGCCACGCCCAGGTCCACATAGACGCCATCCAGCTGATCAATGATATCGGTGATAATCGCTGGCCGACTCATCTGCAGCACAGCGATAGTAGGTACCTGACTGGAGAGTGCCTGTAGGCGAAGGGTGTCTTCTGCCTCTGGCTTAAAGTCGATATCACCTTCCTGCTGCCGGCTACCAAAGAAGAAATTGGGATGTAACATCTGATGGGGCGTCGACAATCGAATAATCGCCACATCGGCCTCTGCCAACGGGCAGCTATCCTCGACGGCAGCGTTGATATTTTCCAGATAAATTTTGGCACCGGGCTTAATCAACGAAGGTTTCTTTAAACAAATCAAGGAGCGCCGCTGGGCCTCTCTACCGGCCTTCACCGCATCCTTCGAACCCACGATCGAGACCGCCGCTGCGGCGTCCACCAGCGGATTTTCAAATAAACCTTGCTCAAATTTTGGCAGCAACATGCGATACACCGCTTCATCGACTCGAGACAATTCGATCAAACCCTGATCGATGGCCCGCAACAACGTCGCCACATCCTCCTCGCCACCCAACTGATCGCAGCCAGCATTCACCGCTTTGGCGAACCGTTGTTCTCGGCTCAGCGCTTCGACTCCCCAAGGCATACTAATATCGTCAGGAGTTTGCATTTGAGTGGGATTAAACGTGGCCTCTTTGGCATCCCGAAAAATTGCCCAGTCAGATAGCACAAAACCTTTGAACTGATGCTCGGCGCGTAACAAGCCCTCAATCAACTGGGTGGAAAATCCACCGGCCACCGGCTCCAACAACTCACCGTTTAACGCCAAGTCTTCCAACAAAAGATCTTTCAATATCGTGTAGGTTGGCATCACACCGGCGACCTTAACGTTAAAGGCATCCAGAAACGCTTCGATATGCACACTCAAGGAGGCTTCTGTCAAAAGCGAATAGCGGCCATAGGCATTGTGTCCATCAAAGCCTTCAGGGGCCGCTGGATAGCCCACCCAATGTTTAACGACACAGGATACACTGTCCTTATTCAAGCCGACTGAGCCCGCCTGCATGCCGACCACATAAGCGGCAACCAGCGCCCGAGCCAACTTAGGGTCCTCGCCAAAGGTGCCGGAGATTCTTGGCCAACGGGGTTCTGTGGCAATATCCGCCTGTGGCGACAGCGCCATATGAATACCTACCGCGCGGTATTCGGCACGGGCGATCGCCGCAAATTGTTCTACCAGTTTCGCGCTGCCAACAGCCGCTAGCCCTGTAGTCTCCGGCCACTGGGAAAACCCCATGGCCCTCGAACTCGCCCCGGTGACATGCGCGAAGTGGTGCCGAGGATCCGTGCTGATAGTAACGGGGATCCCAAGTCGAGTTTCAGCCGCGAGTTTCTGTAGGGCATTATTCTGTTCGGCGAAGGTCCGCGGGTCAGCATCCAGACGAGTCAACAGATGATTCACACCATCCTTCACAATCAACTGCCGGTTCGCTGGCAGAAGATATTCGGCACCGATCCCAAGCATGCCATAAGGACCATGAGTCTGAGCCGTGCCATGCATCATCACACCGGCCTTCTCCGCCAATGTCATACGTGCCAACAGGTCCTTAGCACGGATAGCCGCGGGCAGTCGATGATCTTCAAACACGGACAAGACCCCGTCATGATCCAGATCGCGAAATACCAGGCCATCCAGGTTCATTGTTTTCATAGTTCTACGCTCCGAGATTCGGCTTCAATATGCCAGCGAGTCTAGCACGCAACTCACAGACAGTTGTACCAAGGGGAAACCACTGAATCCACTGCGCTCAAAAAACCACTGGCTCGAATCATAGGACGACCGGTGTCGGTCAATCTGAGCTGGCCAACCTTGGGCAGTTAATCTGAGTTGCTCGAGTAATGGCACGGTTTAGATCCTGCCAACACTATTTTTAATGTTTGTCATTATTTTATAATTGGTATTAAATGGACGCTGCGCAAGTCATTTTTCATTGTTTGAAAGAGGATCAACTGTGGAAGTCAAAAACAGTGTTTACCCTAACGAAGCCCAGATTAGAGGTTTTCTCGAACCCGGTGCTGAGGGTCCGATCTTCATGGTCAATCTACTTAAGTTCAAGGCTCGCGCCGATTATGCGGATGGCAGAGCATCAAGCCTCACTGGAGAGCAAGCCTACGGCCTCTACAGTGATGCCGTATCAATGCTACTCAAGGAGTTTGGTGGCGGCGCCATATTTTCAGGCACCGTCGAACGCCTGATGTTGGGTGAGGTTGAGGAATTGTGGGACAAGGTGGTCATCGCCATGTATCCCTCCCGCCAGGCGATGCTAGAGATGATGCAATCACCAAAAATGCAGGAGATTGGCGCGCATCGTGCAGCCGGACTCGCGGGGCAACTCAACATTGAAACCGTTGATGTTGCGAGTTTGCTGGCCAGTGAAAAAAGCATCACCTAAAACTAAAACGAGACCACGAGACCACGAGAAAAGGATAGAAACCATGGAAATATTGCGCACGCCAGACTCACATTTTGCTGATTTGGCCGACTATCCCTTCGCGCCGCACTACACCGTCATCAAGACAATAGATGGCAGCGATCTGCGGATTCACCATTTGGATGAAGGTCCGAAAGACGGCCCCTTGGTCCTGTGCATGCACGGTCAGCCCGTGTGGAGTTACCTGTATCGCAAAATGATTCCCTATTTGGTAAATGCCGGCATGCGCGTGATCGCGCCTGACCTACCGGGTTACGGCAAGTCGGATAAGCCCGCGCGACTCGAAGACTACAGTTACCAGCATCAGGTAGAGTGGATGGGCCAGTGGCTGATCGCTAACGACTTCAAGGGACTCACATTGTTTGGCCAGGACTGGGGCGGTCTCATTGGTCTGCGACTGGTCGTGAATCACGCTGAACGATTTGATCGCGTGGTCATCGCCAACACGGGCCTGCCCTACAACCCGGAACTGCCTGACGAAGTCGTCAAAGAAGTTGAGGCGTTCCGCGCCAACGCACCCACACCGTCGCTGATGGAGATGCAAACGGCCTTAAGCCAGATGGAAGGTTCAGCTGCCACCAAGTTCGCCTACTGGCAGAAATTTTGTTGGGAAACCCCCGACATGCCTGTCGGCCTCATGATGTCCTTGACCATGGAAAAACGCTCGAATATCGCTAAGGCACTGCTGTTTCTGGCCCATAAGCTGGGTCTCGATGTACTGGCCCAATCGCCGCTGGCAAAAGCCTACAATGCGCCCTTTCCAGCGCCCCGCTATAAAATGGGCGTCCGCGCGATGCCAAGCCATGTACCGACCCTGCCCACAGACCCATCTCTGGAAGAACAGCGCAAAGCCTGGGTGTTTTTTGAGAACTTCCACAAACCGTTCTTGTGTGCCTTTGCGGACAATGACCCAGTCACCAAAGGCCTAGATGCAGAATTTTTGGAGAAGGTACCGGGCACCAAAGGACTACCCCATACGATGATCAAAGATGGTGGTCATTTCGTCCAGGAAAGCAGCCCTCAGCAAGTCAGCCAAGTGATCATCGACCTGATTCGCTCAACCTGAATTGGCTGAAGTACCTGATCAGCTCGACTCAAATCTCCAGGGAGCAACTATGAAAAGACAACTCACTCGTATTGCCGTGACCATCTCGGTGTTGATTGTGGCAGTATTCTGGTTGCTGTTTTTCTCGCCTCGCCCGCCGCTGACCATCAATCCTGACACCCTAGCGGGAGATGGCAGTCTGCTGAATTACTGCGAGCTACCGGTTTTAGACGGCAGTGGCAAACTGGCCGCAGAGATCCCTAAGGGCAACACCCCCGGGTGTGGCTACGCCCACTTTCCACTGCCTATCTTGGCGGACTGCACCGAACCGTTGATCGACGGCGCAGCTGATATTCGCGGCTTGTGGATTGGCGTTGAAGGCAAGATTGGCCACGTAGAACGGATCGAACAGTGTGGCGGGCGCACGGTGATTACCACATCCGGCGTTATTCATGATGCGGGCCCGAACAGTACAGCGCACATCAACACCGACGATACGGAAGGCGGCGTTTTGTTCACTCTTGGCGATACGGCCTATTGCCCTCGCACCTCTGCCAGCATGACCTGGAACAACGGGACATTGAATTTTAACCTGCTAGGCTGGGGCCCTGTTGTCGTGAAGCGTTATTTGCAGGGCGAGCAACTGGTCTGGGAATATGCTGACGGATCAATCACCAGAAAGGACCGAATTTGCCAGCTACCTTCCACAAGTGTGACACCTAAGCCACGCGGCCGAAGAATCCAATTGTTCTCCAACAACACTTAAGCCGTCGTGTCCTGCGACTTTTAACCTGACCTATACGGCTTTCCGGGGTCACCATGAATACCCCTATATCACTGGCCCCTGTCACAGGTAGCAAAAAGGGGCCAAACCTACTTATACTAGGCCGCAATTATTATTGAGGACGAAAAAATGCCTGACGTTGATCAATTTCGCACCGACACTCGTGCCTGGCTCGAAGCAAACTGTCCTGCGAGCATGCGCAGCCCGATGACCGCGGACGAAGTTGTCTGGGGTGGCCGGAATGCAACCTTCAGCAATCCCGATTCGAAACTCTGGCTTGATCGAATGGCAGCCAAAGGCTGGACCGCACCCATGTGGCCAGCCCAATATGGTGGCGGCGGGCTGTCTATGGCAGAAAATGCAGTGCTCGAAAGCGAGTTAAGCCGCATCAAAGCCCGTCCTGCCCTGAACAGTTTTGGTCTGTGGATGCTGGGGCCCGTGTTGCTCGAGTTTGCCAATGAAGAGCAAAAGCTAGAACACCTGCCTAAAATTGTCCGCGGTGAAATTCGTTGGTGTCAGGGCTATTCAGAACCTGGCGCAGGGTCTGATCTTGCGGGCTTGCAAACCAAAGCGGTGCGGGACGGCGACGAATATGTGATCAACGGCCAGAAAGTCTGGACCTCCTATGCCGATCGCTGCGACTGGATTTTCTGCCTGGTGCGAACGGACACTACAGTGAAACACAACGGTATCAGCTTTATTTTATTCGACATGCAGAGCCCTGGCGTATCTGTCAAACCCATTCAGTTAATTTCCGGTGAAAGCCCCTTCTGCGAAACCTTCTTTGACGATGTGCGGGTACCGGCGCGCAACCAGGTGGGTGAACTGAACAAGGGTTGGACCATCGCCAAGCGTCTGCTGCAGCACGAGCGCACCAATATTGGTGACTTTGGCACCGCCCAAAGCCCGCAGACCCCCATGCACGAACAAGCGAAAAAATATTTGGGTGAAGACGCTTTAGGTCGTCTTGATGACTCAGCCATGCGGCGCGAAATCGCCAAATACCAAGTGCGTCAGAAAGCCTATGGCTTGACCTACGCACGGGTTGGGCAGGAATTGAAAGCCGGCCTGGGCGACGGTGCCGCTTCGTCTATCCTCAAGGCTGTGGGTGCAGAACTCAATAAGCACCGCTCTGAGATGATGATCGACATGATGGGCACACAGGGCATTGGCTGGCAAGGTGATGGCTTCGATGATTGGGAAATCATGCAAACACGAGGTTGGCTGCGCTCCAAAGCCAACTCTATTGAAGGCGGCACTACCGAAATCAATAAAAATGTGGTGGCCAAAAATGTATTGGGTCTTCCCACTAAATAATTTGCCTGCCCGCTAAGCACAAAGGACAAAAATATGGCTTTAATATTAAACGAAGAACAAACCTTGCTGAAAGACAGTGCCAAAGACCTGATGACCGCGGCGGCACCGGTCACTCAGTTTCGCGCATTACGTGATGCCAAGGACGAACTGGGCTATTCGAAAGACCTGTGGACCCAGATGGTCGACATGGGCTGGGCTGGCATCTGTATACCCGAAGAATTCGGCGGCCTGGATTTTGGCTTCCATGGTCTGGGTATTGTGTTGGAAGAAACTGGCCGCACTCTGGCCGCCTCACCGCTGGTGGCCTCCATACTGGTCAGCGCATCCGCAGTCGCACTGGGGGGTAACGAAACTCAAAAGAAACAGTTGTTGCCAAAGTTGGCTGAAGGTACTTTATTGATGGCCCTCGCTCTTGATGAAACTGCCCACTTCAGCCCACACAGAATTGCGACCCGCGCAGAATCATCTGCTGGCGGCTACAAGATCAACGGCGCCAAGGCCTTTGTCTTGGACGGTCACATTGCCGACACCTTGATTGTTGCGACGCGCACCAGTGGCAGCACTCACGACAGGCAAGGCATCACCCTGTTCCTGGTGGATCGAGCAGCCGCCGGTGTTGAAGTGACCCGTACCCAAATGGTCGACAACCGCAATGCCGCCAAAATCACCTTTACCGACGTCTCCGTTGATGCATCGGCGATACTCGGCGAACTGGACCGAGGCGCCGATATATTAGACCCCGTATTGGATCGCGCCGCACTGGGCATGGCTGCAGAAATGTTAGGAGCATCACTGGAAGTTTTTGAACGGACACTGGCCTATCTGAAAGAACGCACCCAGTTTGAAACTAAAATTGGTTCATTTCAGTCATTGCAGCATCGAGCCGTCGATATGTATTGCAATCTTGAGCTATCAAAATCGCTCTTGATAGATGCGTTGTCAGCGTTGGATGAAGGCCGCGATGCAGACCTGCCCGCCCTTGCCTCGTCGGCGAAAGCTCAGCTGTGTGAAACCCTGCACCAGATCTCCTCAGAAGGCGTGCAGATGCACGGTGGTATCGGCATGACTGACGAACATGAGATTGGTTTCTTTCTGAAACGCGCTCGAGTTGCCGAAAAAACCTTTGGTGACGCTGGCTACCACTACGATCGACTAGCAACACTGAACGGCTATTAGAAGACCCGGCCCGCTTGTCGTCGAGACAGGTGGGCCGGAAACACCGGTAAAACAAGCCACCTAAGCCACGACGGCATCAAGCTCGCCGCGGCAATCTTGCAACTCAGCCCCACTTTTTATTAGCGCGAGCTAGCCCTTACCACAGGGCTTTGTTATCAGCGCGGCGATTGCCCGTAAACCAACCCAAGTCCCTGGGACTTGGACCCTAACAGGGTTAGCACGGTATTCGACGCGATCTCGACCACTGCGGAATCCAGCGACCGAAACCAGTTTTCCTGATTGGAAATAAATAGGTCAGGGTATAGTCACCAAGACAGCGCGCCACATTCATGCCTTGAGCCCTAGCGGACCAAGGTGTCGGCATTGCCGCTGTGGTCATGGGTTTTAGCCTCTTAACAGGCCTAAATCACCTTCCGTGATAGCCTGCAGGTTGTCAATCTGCAGCGCCATATCACGATAGTTTCACAGGGCCCGCAACTGACGCATCGGCACGACAACCTGTTCGGTTTGCCACCATAGAAGTTGACTTTACTTTCCTTGATCTGCGCCAAGCATCAGAGCGCGAGCAAGTGCTTTACTGATCGTGTCAAATTTCGACCCATGCATCAATAACACATTTAATCTGGAGCAATGTAATTATCTGGCTTGATCGAATACTCGTCTTTCAATGATCTTCAGTGTGTTAGTCGAGACACCGTCAGGAGAGCCATTTTTTTATCTCAAGTTTCTTGTTTCAA
>DGOD01000137.1 GCA_002389265.1 Gammaproteobacteria bacterium UBA4475 | reverse complement strand
TAGCTGACGGTCTTTTTACTTCTCACTACCTAGCTTGCTTTTAACTGGGTAACGCTCGACTCGTCAGGCGACAGCATCAGCCTAACGCGTTGATTTACAATCAAAAACACCCTAACGCGTTGATTTATAATCAAAAATAACTGATTACTGTAACTTAAATCGTTAGCTACGTATATCTTAATTGCATGCTCGACCAACATCGAGACTCACGTAATCTTGTGGCGCCTAAGCGACCGATGACAATAGTGAGGTTTTGTCGGCATTAAGCAACGCCATAACATGCGCTATCTCCCTGGTCTTCTTGTCTTCAGCCCAACCAAGCTCAGCGGCCATCATATCCGTGAGGCGTGGCAATATAGCAGCGGCCTCCTCTGGCTGATAAAGTGCAACACGGGTCCGCCTGTAAATAACATCTTCCAAGTTTTGAGCGCCCTCTTTTTGCAGGGCCCAGGCGACTTCGCCGCTCAGCACACTACCCGCCGCAACCAGCGAATCCGCACCAAGCGCCAAGACCTGTTCAGCCTCTGCACCATACAAACGCACCAGGCGCAGGGCGACCGTATCATTCATAGGATATTTTTGAGTCAAATGGAGCAGCAGGTTATCAATACCACCGGTAAAATCACCACCTGGCAATGGCGTGTCATCTCCGCCATCAGCTTGCGCCAAGCCAATCAATCGGCTCGCTGCATCTACTGTGTCTTCCGCCATCTTTCGATAACCCGTTAGCTTGCCGCCGGCAATCGTAATCAGGCCGCTTTGACTGATCCAAACCTCATCCTTACGTGAGATCTCTTTCGAGGACTTACCCGTTTCAGAGATGAGCGGCCGCAATCCCGCCCATGTCGTCAGGCAATCTGCTTGCGTTAGCCGGACGCCAAAATAACGCTGCATGGGCTCCAACAGATATCGCACTTCTTCAGGCAAGACTTCGGGCCAGATCTGGGCACCCTGCTCGTAGACTGAATCCGTGGTGCCGATATACACCACGTCACCTCTAGGAATTGCAAAAACAGGTCGTTGGTCAAGACTTTGGGTAAAAACCATGCGTTGAATAGGTAGTTTTGCGCGCGGAACCACCAGATGAACCCCTTTTGACAACACCATAGACTTGGTCATGGCGACCCCGTCCAGCGCGCAGATTTTCTCAACCCAAGGACCGGCAGCATTAATGACGCCCCGGGCTTTGACCACAATTTCTTGGCCGGATATTGCGCATTTAGCTGTCACGCCGGAGACCTGACGCCGATCTTTGATGACGCCAGTCACCGCCAACTTGTTGGCCGCAATGCCGCCGGCCTGAACGCCGGCACGAATATTGGCCATCACCAGGCGCGCATCGTCGGTCAGATATTCAAGATAAACACTCGATCGTGGAAACGCCGACACATCGAGTTCGGGCTCAAAAGCCTTAAGCGCATCGCCGCTCAGATTAAAGTGCCGGTCTGGCCCCGCCACCTGACCCAGACTTTCATAAACAGAAATGCCGACCCGGTATTTCATGTATTCAAGGTAATGGCTGGTTGGCACCATCAGCCATTGAGGCTCGGCAAGATGCGGTGCTAATTGATTGACTCGCTTGCGCTCCAGCGCCGCCTCTCGAACCAGCTGGACATGGCCCATGGCCAGATAACGTAAGCCACCATGAATCAACTTAGTCGACTTACTGGAGGTTCCTGATGCGAAATCTGCCGCCTCGAGCAGAGCCACCGAAAGCCCACGCAATGCCGCCTCACGGAGAATACCAGCGCCTGTAATGCCACCGCCAATAACGATCAGATCGTAAACCTGACTCTCAAGGGTGTCCAATGTCTGCTGTCTAGCGCTCGATTTCATAAAATCCATGGTAGTATTTTCGCTGTTACTCTCAACTCAATGTCTCAAACGACGACCTTCACAGAAATTAAGGCTCCGTCTGCGACGTTGAATCACATTCTACATACGAACGCAGGCCGATATTGAACTTCATGCCCGCACGCTATCTTTCAGAACTACTAACAGTTCAGTCTTTAGCGCACAAAATCTGGTTTGAGCACTACCCGGGCATTATCAGTCATCGCCAGGTGAGCTATATGCTGGAACAAGGTTATTCTACAAACCGCTTATTGCAGGATGTCGATGAGAATATTTGTTACCACCTGCTGTACATCGCGGGTGAACCCGCTGGCTTTAGTGCCTACAGCACGGCAGTCGCTACAGAAGGCCAGCCAGGTGCAGCTCACCTGCACAAGTTGTATTTGCTCGCATCATTTCATGGCAAGGGAATAGGTTCAACGCTTTTGCGACAGGCTGAGAACCAATGCCGTATGTTGCACCAATCAACCCTGGCGTTGAACGTCAACAAACACAATACTGGAGCCATCAAAGCCTACCGTCGCAACGGCTTCATCATTCGGCGCTCAACTTACACTGACATCGGTGAGGGCTTCTATATGGATGACTTCCACATGTCAAAAACCCTCGCCGGATGAGAGTTGGCAATCTAGGGCAGAACAACCTCAATCAGTTGTGGCCCGGATGTCGTCATCGCCGACGCATAAACCGAGTTGAAATCCTCGATACTCGTAACCCGTGTCGCCTTGACACCCATACCCTCGGATAACTGAACAAAATTCAGATCGGGATTACCAATATCCAGCATGTCCAGGGTTTTTTTGGTCATCGACTGCGCACCGACTCGCGCCAGTTCAATTTGCAGTATCTGGTATTTGCGGTTAGCGAAAATAATGACGCAGACATCCAAATTTTCACGGGCCATGGTCCACAACGACTGAATTGTATACATCGCCCCACCATCACCCTGAATACAGACCACTTTCCGGTCAGGACAGGCAACCGCAGCCCCCAGGGCCGTGGGCAGTCCAAAACCGATGGAGCCGCCGGTCAACGTGAGCCAGTCATGGGGCTCTGACTCGGCAGAGCTGGGGTAACAGCCACCGCCAGCAGTCGCGCTCTCGTCAATGACAATGGCTTGAGTTGGCAAATAATGGGCAAAGCTCATCGCGACGGTTCGGGGGTTAAGCTCCCCAGTACCCTTAGGCGACTTATTCAGTTTAGTCTTGATGGGCTCGAGGTGATCAGCCCCCAGCGCCGCCACGAGTCGGCTCAGGGCATCTTCGGCATTCTGATCAACTCCTGCCAGGGTGTGCAGGGCGCTATTTGGTGCGTAAAATTCGCTGGCTTTACCCGGATACGCAAAAAAGGCAACCGGGGGCTTAGTCCCGACCATGATCAACTGCTCCATGTCCTTGATCTGCTCGACGCCTTGCTCGGCGAAATAAGCCAGGCGCTCTATTTGGCACCGCCCCTCACCCCGCGGCATCCGCTTAAAAAATGTGTCACAAAAGATGCGGGCACCTGTCGCCTGCGAGATTTTATTCGCCAGCTCTAAACTACGTTCGGTCAGCGCCATATTTCCCACTAGCAGCATGGTGGCTTTACCATTTTTCAATAATTCCACCGCCTGGCCAACGGCGGCTTCACCCACTAATCCTGGCGCAGGCGCAGCTTGCATCGCCAGCGGCTCGCTGGAATCATTCCAAGCACAATCTGCCGGCACGATCATAGTGGCAATTCTACCGGCACCGGTATTCGTTTCGACTACGGCATCCACCGCGTCCTTCGGCAAATTAGCAGCGGTCTCGGTAGTTCGCACCCAATGAGAAACTGGCTGGGCCAGACCAATAATATCGGAGGTCAGTGGTGCGTCGTATTTTTTATGGTAGGTCGCATGATCACCAATGAGATTCAAAACCGGTGAATTGGCTTTTTTGGCATTGTGCAAATTTGCAGAACCGTTAGACAAACCAGGTCCCAGATGCAGCAACGTACAAGCCGGCTTACCTGCCATTCGCCCGTAACCATCGGCCGCGCCGGTACAGACGCCCTCAAACAATCCCAGAATCGACCGCATACCCTCCACCTGGCCGATAGCAGCAACCATATGCATCTCAGAGGTCCCCGGGTTGGTGAAACACACCTCCACCCCATTGTTGATCAAAGTCGCTACTAAGCTCTCGGCTCCATTCATGCTTTCGTCTCCCACCCAATAAAAGCCCGAGTATAGCCCACTAGGTGCTAGTGGCGACAAGTGCTCGAAGAGGAATGACCCCGCGTTGCTCTGTATACCCCGCCTGCGCTTGGCGAAATTCACCGATTTTTCGGCTATTTTTATTTTTAGTGCCTCAGCCGCGGCCTATAAAAAAATCGAGAATTT
>DGOD01000024.1:2800-10377 GCA_002389265.1 Gammaproteobacteria bacterium UBA4475 | reverse complement strand
GGCGTCAGGTGCCATTTACCAAAGCAGCCCGTTGAATAGCCGTTTTGTTTCAGAATTTCGGCCAGGGTCGCCGTTTCCGGCGGTATAGCGCTGTCATAGGCGGGGAAACTATTGGCGATCTCGGTAATCCCACCCATATGCACACTGTGATGGTTACGGCCGGTCAACAATGAGGCGCGGGTGGGTGAGCACAACGCCGTTGTATGAAACTGGTTATAGCGCAAGCCGCGGGCGGCGATCTTATCCACCCCTGGTGTCGGTACTGGCCCACCAAAGGTACTACAGGTGCCGAAGCCCACATCGTCGAGCATCACCAGCACGATGTTCGGGGCGCCGGCGGCGCGCTTATCCAGCTTCAACTTGCTGGGTTGTGCATCGTTATACAGGCGGGCTATTTTGCCGTCGAAGGCCGCGCTGGTTCGGGGTATGTCGGTCATGCTGACGTGCTCGCAGGTTGCAGGGTCGGCAGATCAAAACAGCTGAGGAAGCGCTGCACCTGTTCATCCATGCCGGCCGTGTCGGCATTGCCATCGGCCAGTAACGTCGCCAGTGCCACTTTGCCCCCAAGCAGCTGGGCCCAATGTTGATGGCTGATCATCAAGGTCATGTCGGCATTCGCGCCGTTCGTGGGTATCGCCACCTGATGACGCAGGCGCAGTCCGGCCCGGCTACCATCATCGAAGGCGATGCACAGGGTCGCCGCTAAACCCTCGGCGCGGGCGGGTACCAGCAAGACTTTCAAAACCGGCACACTGTCTGCGGGCGCGCCTCTCAGCAAATCGGCCGCCCTGAATCGATGGCCACGTAATCGATCAACGTCAAGCAGGCCCTCAAGCTCGCGGGCGCGGGTCAGGCACCAGTTACGGATGTTGGCGGCGGTGGTACTTTGAGCGACACCGCGCAGGCCAGCGGCAAGGCGATTGCGATCTTCCTGTTCACCGGCATCCGCTCGGCCATGGTCGTTCAGGCTGGCGCGAACCAGCCAGCTGCTGAGTTCGATTGCCCAGCGATAATCCTGGTCTCGTAATGCCTGGTCAATGATGGCGCGCACCTTGGCGGTGCCACCAAAGCCCTCGACGAGCTTGCGCCCACGGTCGGGTGCTGGAGTCGGAAACAGCTTGGCTTCGTCTTCGTCGAACCAACCGAATAAGCCGGTGTAAATCTGGCGCACGTGGTGTTCCACCACGCCGTAAAATTGTTGGGTTTGATAGCGGCTTTTGAAGTGCTCAGGTAGCTGCACAACGGTGACGAGCTGATCTAAGGTCAGGCCCTGATTGGCACCGCGGACGGTTTGGTCCCACATATATTGAATGGCATCGCGGCTATCGATGATGCTGTCGCTGATCAATTGCGCGCCTTCCACCGGTGGCCCATGGGCGCCCAGCAGATAATTCGCCTTCAGGCCCTCAAGCTGATCGAGGCCGCGCAACAGGACCCGCGGGTCGCGATATTCTTCACCGCGGATGGCAAACACATTGAACAGCGCGGGCCATAACAGGTTGTTAATCGCGACGCTGAGCTCCGGAAACCAGATGGTGACGGAGTCGGTGGCATCCGACGGTGCCGGGTAAATCTCCACCTTCAGGCCCGCAATAGACAAGGTGGTGTTTTCCGAAAAGGTGTGTTTGGCCGAAATATAACCCCGCGTAAACGGCGCATGTGCCGGGTTTCGATAGAAACGCCCGAGGCCGACATTCACCAGTCCGTCTTCGCCCTCTGTGGGCAGCGCAACAGCGAACTGGTGTACCAGGCCCCGTGCACCACGGGGTCCCACCTCGCCGCTAAAGCGCATTAGATTCGCATCAATGCCGCTGTGGCCGTAAATCGGCAGGTCAGCATTGCCGGATTCATCGAGCAGGGCCTGGGTGCCGCCCACATAGTGAAAGTGGGTATAAATACAGGCCACAATCGGCGCGCTGGTCTCTTGGCGTATCGCCGCCAGCGCCGCGTTCATCTCTTCGATACATTCGCCGGTATCAATCACAATCAAGCCTTCCGGCCCCTCAATGAAGGACTGATTTGACAGACCATTGCCCACCATGGTCCAGGCGTGACTGCCCAGTTTATAAAGTTTTTCTTCCAACCGTTGGCTGTGGTCGATGGTCGCAGGGTGGGCTCGTTGACCTTCGGGGCCCGTGGCGGTGGCGCTGGGATCAAATGAAGCAGGGATTAGGTTCATAGTGGCTATTTCCGATTAATTGTCGCGAACGTCTTGTCAGGTTATCTGCCTGACTCTGCCTGCAGCATAACGAAAATCGTGATGATAAATAACCCTGTGGGCAGATATTCCAAGGGTGTGGGTTAGAGGCTTAAACTCCGCGCCAATACAGGGGTTCGAGTCGTTGCCGCCACTGGCCTGTAGCTCAAGAGACGGCGGCTGAGCGGCAGTTGACATGCTAATGGCGGGAAGGGCAAGTCACAGCTGTTACAGCGCGGCGGCCATGTCCTGATAGGTCTTGAAGCCATAGCGGGCGGTGATCTGTGAGGCCCAAATATCATCCAGGATTGCGATGAGCTCTGGGGATAATACCTTGGCATGACCGCCGACCTTGCCCTCGCGTACTTTCGCCGAATCACTGCCTTTGGGAATGCCCGCGACAGACTCGCTGAGCTCAACAAACATGTGGTCATCGAACTGGTGTTTGTTTTCGAGCATATACGGCAGGGATGAATGCTTTAGGGTGATCGCCAGTAACTCGTCATCCAGGCTGATATTACAGAACTCAGCAACGCGCTTGATGGTTAGGGTTGGGTCGGCATTCATCGCCTCATAAGACAGCATTAACACATTGGGATTGTCGCGCACGTCCCACCAGCTGCGCAGGTGCCCCCAATAGCCTTTGTCGGGGTCATTCACATAGTTTGCGCGCGCAAATGCTTCCAGTGATACTGCGCCCGGCTCGAGAAACCAACCTTCCATAAAGCGGTACATCGACACTAACGCATCTCTTGGGTCGCGCATGGACAAGATATATTTAGCGCCCTTGGGTATGTCAGTGAATGACAGGTGGCTCTTGAAGCCACGGGGCGCGGCTTGCTGCGGTGCGTTGACGTCAATGCCCAACCGGGCGGAAACTTCCAGCCAGGGCACGACCCGAGAAATGTCGTCGTAATCTGTCGCGCCGCGGGTTCGAAGGGTATGGAATATCTGTTGCAGCCAGGTGGTGCCGCATTTGGCAAAGGGCGTGATAATCACATCCGTCGGCAGCGGTTCGTAGGGTTTGAAGGGCGATTCAAAGCCAGCAAACATGGAACCCATTTTCTCTGCCATTTCTGCCATGGTGCGGGCGCGCCGCGGTTCGCTATTGGTGTTCATCGTTGATCCTTGCTGGGCCGCCGCACCCCTTGCCGGGGGTAGGGCGTGCCTGTTCGTTATAGGTGACTATTCATCCGTTGTCGGGGTCGTTAACGCCGCGGGCGTGAGCGTCTGCAAAAATGCCAAGACATCAGTCGCCGACTGCGCGGGTATTTCTTCCATGGGCATGTGGCCAACATTGTCGTAAATCACCAGCGTCGAGTCAGGCAGTGCCGCGTCGAACTTGTGAGCGATATCCACCGAGATCAACGAATCTTCGCGGCCCCATAAAATCAAAGTCGGCTGGGTAAACAGGCTCGCATCCACCGCCGCTCGAACCGGTCTGGGTCCTGCAAAGCGGCTTAAGGTGGCTTCTCTGGCGCCTTCTCGCAGGGCCAACTCATAATACCGATCAATCAATTCATCGGTGATCATGGGCGAGTGATTGTAAGCCGACTCGACCCCTTGCTTGGCTAGCCAATAAGGGTCCAGATATTTTGAGATAGCGCGAAACCAGGGCTGACCCAATAATTTGAACGCCAGCGGGGCTTCCTTCTTCTCACCATCGGCGGATGCCGCGGCCTGTTCGGCGAGCATCTGTGCCCAGAACTGCGGTAAACCGCTGGCATCTACCAATATCATGGCGTTGACCTTGTTCGGGTGGGCGAGGGTGTATTGCCAAGTGACGCCGCCACCCATGGAGTTGCCGCCTAGGGTGAAGTTGTCGACACCCAGCAGTTCGACCAGCGCGTCGACGGTGTTGAGTTGTGCCGCACTGCCATAGTCTTGATCAGGGGTCGCGCCGGTGAGCCCATGGGCGGGTAGGTCCATGGTGATAATGCGGTAATCTTCGCCCAGTAATGGCACCCAGGGCTCCCAGGTGTGCAATGAGGCATTGGAACCATGGACCAAAACCACCGCCGGGCCCGACGGATTACCCTGGTCTCGATAGTGCACGCGGGCCCCATTGTCCATGGTGAAAAATTGCGATGCAGCATTGGTATATTTAGCATCCACCACGGCCGCGGGGATTTCGCCCTTGTACAAGAACATCGCAAACGCCAACACCAATACAACGATGGTGATGACACTGTATTGAATAAATCGCATAAACTCTCCCCGAGTACATTAATGATCACACCCTAACTCTATTTTTGAGCAGGGTTTAAACAGGTCAAGGAGCCGGCGCTAACCCGCCAGACTCGTCAGCGCCGCCCAGTCTGGATCGCCCAGTTTGCCATTGGGATTTACTGGGTGCAGGCACACATGGCTAGCACCGGCGCGCATGTGCTCGCTGATACGGTCCTTGACCGTTGCCGCCGACCCCCAGGCAAATATCGCATCGATAAACCGGTCTGAGCCACCGTCATTAAAGTCGGCCTCGTCCATGCCCATGGTCAGCCAGCTGTTGCGGTAATTGGGTAATGCCAAGTGCCGTTGGATCGCAGCGCGAGCCACGCCGCGCGCGATCACCGGGTCGGTTTCGACAATGACTTTCTGTTCAACACAAAGCCATTTATCCGGACCGAGTATTGCCCGTGCCGTGGCCGTGTGCGCCGGCGTCACAGAGTAAGGGTGAGCGCCATCACAGGCATCTCGGGCCAACGCCAGCATCTTCGGACCCAAGGCGGCAATCACTCGGCGGGGTTTAATTGCCGGTGCGGTGGCCATGTAAGGTGACGCATCCATGGCTTGCAAATACTGCCGCATGCTGGCCAGTGGCGGGCCATATTCGCGCTTACGAACCCCTTCCACAAAAGGTTGGTGAGAGACGCCAAGACCCAGCAGAAATCGATCGTCAGACTGCTCGGCCAAGGTGTTCTGGCCAGACAGGGCAACGCCTGGCTCGCGGTTATAAATCGAGGCAATGCCGGTGGCAACATTCAAACGCGTGGTATTGGCCAACAACCAGGCCGCGTGGGCAAAGGGGTTGCGACCCATCGATTCTGGCATCCAAAGGGTGCCATAGCCCAAATCTTCAATACGTTTGGCCGCATCAGCCGCCTGCCGAGAGGTGAGTAAATCGAAGTAGTACCATACGCCAAGAGTACCAGTATCCAAAGCAGTCTCCCAATGAGTGTTTACGAGTCAAGCAGTCAACTCTGCCGTTAATTTGCGCCTGATTGTGACGGGCACCATGGCGGCTGGCAAGCATCAATGCACCTGTTACACGCGTAAAGTCAAAAGGTTGTACGGTAACCCGAGCAGCCCAGGTTAAATCCGTTATACTAGCGGCTGCTATCAACGCTGAGAGATTACCAGTGAACCCTGGTGCTGACTATGCGCACCGGTCACTCGACTCCACGCCGATCCAGAGACGTAACCACTATGCTAAAACACCCAATTTTCATGCTGTTGTTATGCTGCTTCACTGTCGCCAACACCCATGCAGCGAGCGCCGTTGAGTCCACCGTAGCAGCCCCTGTTCAACCCAGTGCAGCGCGCCCCGTCACCTACAAAGCGACCATGGACGTGGTTTACGGCCATCGCGCCGGCATGGCGTTGGTCTATCACGTGCTAGAGCCGGCGGTACCGAACGGTGCCGCGGTGATTTTCCTGAATAGCGGTAGCTGGATTTCACCCTACGTGCCGTTCAAGAACGATCAAGCCAGCCTGGGCATGTTTGGCGCGATGCTGGCGGCCGGCTACACGGTGTATTCAGTCAATCACGGTAGTGCACCCTATTTTAACGTGCCCCAAGCCGTATCAGACGTGCGCGGCGCCGTGCGGCATATCAAACAACAGTCCGCCACTTACCAGGTTGACCCCAAGCGCCTCGGCGTTTTCGGTGGCAGCGCCGGTGGTCAGTTGTCGTTGATGGTGGCGCTGAATGCCGAAGCCCCCTTTGACTCGTCGCCAGAGCCCGCGCAACGAAGCCTTTGGCCCGAGTACAATAGCTTGGCCACTGACGATGCCAGTGTGGCCGTGGTGGTCGCCTGGTTTCCACCGGTAGACCTGCGCATGATGAATAACCGCGCGGAAAATTATCCGGCCCTGAATTTTTCAGACGAGTTGGCTATCGCCGTGTCACCCATCCTGTATGTGAACGCCGGTGATCCACCCACCTTATTGATTCATGGCACCGCTGATACCGTGGTGCTACCCCTCAGCAGTGAGATGCTGGCGAGCGAACTCAAGCAGGCTGGTGTGGTCTACAAGCACCTGGTGATTGAAGGTGGTACGCATAGTTTTCCAGACCCGGCCCATGCGGCTGAGGCCGCCCAAGCCACCGTTGGCTGGTTTATGCAGTACCTTTAATCAGGCCGGCTGCACAGCACTGCTGAAGCGCGCCACTCATTGGGGTGGTGACTATATCAGCCCCCATGCAGGCGGCTGATCAGGCTCTGAGAAACAGCGTGACCAGCGGTTCATCGCCCACCTGACAACTTTGGTGGCCATGTACCGCCGGGTCAAAGGTGGCGCCTGCGGGCAGGGCGTCAGCCGAGTAGAAGTGTTGCCCGGGCTCAAAAATCTTTGACGTGCCATCCTGCAAACTGATTTGCATTTTACCGCCAAGAATAAACACATACTGTGGATTCGGCGTGCAGTGGAACTCCTTGCTGAAACCCACCGGACTATGGCGCAACTGATAACCACCAGAGGGCAGTAACGGCGACAACATGGCGCGGGGGCTGCCTTCCGTGAGCGCTATCGGTTCTTCACGAAACTGGGCTCGCCCATCACTATCGGTAAACAGCACGACCTTGGTAAATGTTTGCACGGTGATTGCCTCTTTAATCTTGTTTATAAAACGCTCAATCTATTTTTTGGTTTTGTCGCCCACATTGCGCGTGTAGTCTCGAATCGTTGCCTTGTATTCATCTTCCGTAAACGCCCATTGTTGTAAGTCTGCATCGGCCCAGCCCATGGCCATGCCAGAGGCTGACCGACCGAGGGCCGATGTCATAGCGCGGGTCATGGCTAATGACGCCGGTGGAATTGCCAGCAATTCACTAACGAGCTTCTCGGTTTCCGCAACCAGCTGCCCAGGCCCCGCCAAGCGCTGGGCCCAGCCACAGGTTTTAAGTTCGTCCGCAAACACCTTGCGCGCCGTCATCACCCAGTCACGAGCCGTGGGTAAACCCACCTCACGAGCCAGCAAAGGCGTGCCATTCCAAACGTTGGGAATGCCCAGGGCCAATTCCGGTATGCGCAACACCACATCATCAGCAATCACCCTGAAATCACAGGCCGTCGCCAGCAACGCACCGCCGCCGATGACATGCCTTTGCATCGAGGCAATGGTGACCTGAGGAATACGCTCTAATTGTTCTAACACCCG
>DGOD01000024.1:0-2751 GCA_002389265.1 Gammaproteobacteria bacterium UBA4475 | reverse complement strand
TCCGCGCCCGCACAAAAGGACTTACCTTCACCGCTGAGCACCAGCAGGCGAATGTCTGGCCGCTCCATTAACTCGTTCAAGGTAGCAGAAATCACTTTACGTATATCATCATTCAGCGCGTTTAACTGCTTTGGTCGATCCAGGATGAGCCTGACGATGGGACCGTCGAAGACGACTTTGATACCGGTGGTTTCGGGCATGAAGAGTGTCCTTGTTTTGTGGGGCAGGGGAGCGTCGATAGTGTACAGGATCGACCAGTTAAAGGCTGAATTTGTGATTAAAGGATAGTCAATATCAAGTAACGAGTGCAGAAAACCAGGCCTTTGAAACAGTCTTAAAATGAGGCTCGAGAGTGTCAAGAGAGTGTCAAGAGAGTGGGGGAAAGTCATACAGTTAGTGATAGAATTTAATGGTTCAGGAGGCTATGAAGCAGATAGTAGTAGCTTGTGCCCTCTTGTTCGCTACCATCACGCAGGTCACACGAGCCTATCCTCGCAACCGGCAACCGTCAACCGTCAACCGGCAACTCGCCACTCAAAGAGACTCACCGCCATGGCAGTCATCACTCAGCATCGCTTACCCGGGCTTGTTTTAAAAGACCACCTGTTTGACCTGCCATTACGCCATGCCAAGCCCAATGACCGCAGGATCGAGGTCTTCGCTCGCGAAGCTGTAGCGCTGGAGCACGAGCACGCTGAACTTCCCTGGCTGGTGTTTTTCCAGGGCGGGCCAGGTTCAGGCTCGCCCCGCCCTATGGGTCGCACCGGCTGGTTGGGTGCTGCCTTGAAGAAATTTCGTGTGCTGCTGCTTGACCAGCGTGGCACAGCGAGAAGTTCTCGAATCGATGCCACGTCACTGGCCATTGAAGGCACGCCTGAGGCCCAGGCAGATTATCTGGCCTGCTTTCGTGCCGATGCCATTGTCGAAGATGCTGAGGCGATTCGCCGAGAACTCTGTGGAGATCTGCCTTGGACGATCCTTGGGCAAAGTTTCGGTGGTTTCTGCGCCCTCAATTACCTGTCGTTTCACCCGGCGGGCCTTAAAGGCGTGATCATTACCGGCGGCATTCCTCCCATCGGTGTAGCCATTGATGATATCTATCGTGCCACCTACCAGCGGGTGATTGATCGCAACGCTGAGTTTTACCGGCGTTACCCAGGTGATGCCCAGCGTGTCCGTGAGGTTGTTGATTATCTGCAGGCCAACAAGGTGTACCTGCCGGGTGGCGCCCACCTGACTCCAGCGGTCCTGCAATTGCTGGGCTTGGACTTTGGCTTCTCCGATGGCTTTGAAACAGTGCACTATCTGCTAGAGGAAGCTTTTATCACTGGTCCAGAGGGTCCAAACCTGTCCCACAACTTCCTTCATGGCATAGATATGCGCTTGCCTTTTGAAACCAGTCCACTGTTTTCTTTACTTCACGAGGCGTTGTATTGTGAGGGTACAGCGTCTGGCTGGTCAGCTGATCGTGTTCGGCAGGAGTTCCCCATGTTTGATGCCGGCAACGCCGAACAGCAGCCGGTGCTGTTTACCGGGGAGATGATTTACCCTTGGATGTTTGAGGTGTTTCCGCGACTTGCCCCGCTGGCAGCAGCGGCTGATCTGTTGGCCAACCGCACAGAGTGGCCGGCGCTATATTGCGAACATGCCCTAGCGGCAAACAAGGTGCCCACTGTGGCGGCGGTTTACGCTAACGATATGTTTGTGGAGCGGCGGTTCTCTGAAGCTGTTGTAGCGCGAGTGCCCAACATCCGCATGTGGCTCACCAGCGAGTATGAGCACAATGGCCTGCGGGCTGATGGTGAAGGGCGGGTGTTCAGTCGGTTGTTGGATATGTTGGAGGGGCAGGCCTGACAATTATTACTGTCCGCTAGATAAGGCGAAAAGCCTTTAATGGGAAGCGAGATACAGGGGCTACTTTCATAAAGCCGACATGGATGCGCCTTTCAATGTGGCACCGTTGCTGACATCTGGCTTGCCGAACATGAAATAGGTTGAGTTTCGAGAGAACCTTAGAGAGACGGATGAGAGAGACGGATGGGCTGTGGCGGTATGTGGTCCCAAAGTAACCGGGTCGGGGTAAAATTACCGGTATATTTTACCCCGACCCTCCTTGTTTCGATTTTTCTTCAAAGGTAATCAATTGATGATGACCGCGTGCCCTATATTTTTCATTCGGTAGAACCTACTTCCTCGAATTTATCTATAGTAAGGGTGCCGCTAATATCAATATCTACTGGGTCATAAGTGCACCAAAGTCTGCTGGTTTCTAAGTTGAGCATCAATTATTTATAAAGGGAGTAGGTTTGATGAAAATAACGACAACACTAATCATCATCGGGTTAGTTGTCTGTTACTTTCTAACAGCGATATACCTGAATTTGCAAACTGAGCGTAATGACGTCTCATTATCTATAACTGATTCGAAGACCAATTCAACATCACTAACAATAGCAGTAATAGGAGATGTTCACTTGTCAGAGGATCCTGTCTCGTTGTCCAAATTTCGTGATTTGGTTCTAGAAGTCAAGACCGCTAAACCTGATTTGATTGTATTTGTGGGTGACTATACCGACAACCCAATAGCCATCGACAATATGTCAATCCATCGCGATAATATTATAAATGCCATAAAACTTGTGAATCTTATTCCTCGTGCGATAGTACTTGGCAACTATGAGAGTTGGTCTGATGCAGATGAATGGTTAGACGCGTTTGAGCGTCTTGATGTAGATGTAATGGAAAATGAAA
>DGOD01000129.1:7147-13264 GCA_002389265.1 Gammaproteobacteria bacterium UBA4475 | reverse complement strand
TTTCCTGATTATTGATGAAGTAGGGCGAAAGGTAGCCACGATCAAACTGCATGCCTTCGACGACGTCTAGCTCGTTTTCCAGGCCGGTGCCTTCTTCAACCGTGATCACGCCTTCCTTACCAACCTTGTCCATAGCTTCAGCAATGATGTCACCGACTTGAGTGTCACTGTTGGCTGAAACGCTACCGACCTGGGCGATGGTCTTGCTATCACTGCAAGGTACGGCCAGCTTCTTGATTTCAGCTACGGCAACTGCCACAGCCTTGTCGATGCCGCGCTTGAGGTCCATTGGGTTCATACCGGCAGCCACTGATTTCAAGCCTTCGTTCAGAATAGCTTGGGCCAGCACTGTCGCTGTGGTTGTTCCGTCACCGGCAACATCAGAAGTCTGAGAAGCAACTTCCTTGACCATCTGGGCGCCCATGTTTTCAAACTTGTCTTTCAACTCAATTTCTTTCGCAACAGAAACACCGTCTTTGGTCACTGTGGGTGCTCCAAAAGACTTGTCGAGAACGACATTTCGGCCTTTGGGACCTAGCGTGACCTTTACAGCGTCGGCCAGCAAGTTCACACCAGCCAGCATGCGTTGACGCGCAGAATCACCGAATTTTACGTCTTTAGCTGTCATATTCTTAATTCCTCAATATCTTGGATGGTTAATGCTGGTCGTCTTACTCGATTACGCCAAACACTTCGCTTTCACTCATGATAAGGAGCTCTTCCCCATCAACTTTCACGGTGCTGCCGGAGTACTGACCGAAGAGAACCTTGTCGCCTGCTTTCAAGTCTACGGGCACGAGACCGCCATCTTCCTTCTTCTTACCTGGACCGACCGCAAGGACTTCGCCCCTGGATGGCTTTTCTGTAGCTGAACCTGGCAACACAATCCCGCCGGCTGATTTGGTTTCTTCTTCCATGCGGCGGACAACCACACGATCTTGCAATGGACGGATATTCATTCATTTCTCCCATTTCTGGATCAAATAGCGCGCGCCGAACCAGCACTGCTATTTGTGGAACAATATAAAAATAACTAAACTATCGCCTTGTACGCACCAGAGCTGATGCCAGGCCTGAACCATTCTGGTCAAACAGCCCTGATCAAACAGACTGTTAGCATGATGGCAAACCCACTATTTCTGTGGCGTGGGGCGATTTATTAGCACTCTCCCTTTTGGAGTGCTAATAATATGGGCGAATTGTTGAGAGTCAACCCGACAGCCCAAATATATTTTCATCTTCCGTCACGCAGAGGTAACTTCAGACTGTGACAAACAAGCAGATGACGCCAACAGCACAGCTTGAAGCACTAGTCTGGCAGCTGGTTGCCAGCATTCCTGCCGGAAGGGTCGCCACCTACGGACAAATCGCTCGCCTTGCCGGGCTGCCTCAACAAGCCCGGCTTGTGGGCCGTATACTCGCTCGACTGCCCGCAGAGACTCGTCTGCCTTGGCATCGAGTGGTAAATAGCCGGGGCGAGATATCCAATCCGAATCCTACCCGCCAATATCAGCACTTAGCCAACGAGGGTGTCGCCGTTGCCAATCATCGAGTGAGTTTGCGGACTTACCAGTGGCAGCCATAGGGGCTGACAGTCCTGCGAATTTACTGAGTGGCCGATGACGCCTTATCGCGCCGAATCAGTAGTATCACCAACAAAATAGCCGGAATTCCGATCACGCTGGCGAAAATGAAAAAGGGCAGGTAACCCCAGCCGTCGACGATAACCCCTGAGAAACCGCTGATAAACTTGCCCGGCAAGGTCATCAGGGAGCTGAAGAGCGCATACTGAGTGGCTGTATAGGCGCGGTTAGTGAGGCTGGAGAGGTAGGCAATAAATGCCGTGGCAGCAAACCCGCCACTGATATTATCCGCGCTGATCACGATCGCCAAGCCGGTCAAACTGGGCTCAAGCGTCGACAGCAGCGCAAACAACAAATTGGTCACAGCCACGGCCACCGCGCCCATCAGCAGCGGCCGCAATATGCCCCACTTGACCACCAGCACACCACAGAGCGCTGAACCCGCAATGGTCATAAAAAAGCCAAACACCTTGGCCACGTTAGCGATATCCGTTTTGCTGTAGCCCATATCCAGATAAAAGGGATTCGCCATGATCCCCATGGCAATATCACTCAGGCGAAAAACAGCGATAAAGAGCAGAACAACCAGCCCAAAACGTCCGTTGCGTTTAAAAAAATCGACAAAGGGAAAAACCACTGCAGACAAGAACCAGGTCAGGGTGCCCTGGACTCTGAGCGGCAAATACCCGCGTTTCGCCAGATACGCCCTGACGATCTGATCGTCAGCAATCTGCTCTACCATGCCGCTCGCCGCCGGCTCCCGGATGAACAACACTGTGATGATACCAATCAGCATCAACCCAGCCATCACCTGGTAAGCCAGAGTCCAGCCCAGATACTCCGCCAGATAAAATGCACCCGCACCGGCCACTAGCAAGGCCACGCGATAGCCGAAAATATATGCCGCCGACATGGCACCCTGATAACGATCAGCCACCGCCTCAATACGATAGGCATCGATGGCAATATCCTGGGTCGCCGACGAAAATGCTACCAGCACGGCAAACACTGACAACAGCAGCAAATCCTGGGCACCGATCATCGACATGCCCAGCAATCCCAGCGCGATACCAACCTGGGCAACCAAAATCCAAGAACGTCGCCGGCCCAAAGCACCGATCACGGGAAGTCGCAGACGATCCACCACCGGCGCCCAAAAAACCTTAATGGAATAGGTAATACCGACCCAGGCAAAAAAGCCAATGGTTGATCGGCTGACCTCCGCCTCTCGCAACCAGGCGCTCAGTGTGGAAAAAACCAGCAGGAACGGCAGGCCGCCAGAAAATCCCAAAAAGGCCATGGCTATCACACGGGGATTGCGATAGATCGAGATCACCTCACGCCAACTAAGCTGCGGATCACCAAAATGGCTTTGTTGAGGGCTCGGTTTATCCACGCCGGAAACTGCGTTCTTGGCTGTCAATTAGGCTCATATGAACTGTCGCTCGGCTACTCTCTGTAATTATCAAATTGCAGCGGCATTTCTAGCTCGTTTTCACGCAATAACGCCATCACCTGTTGCAGATCATCGCGCTTTTTACCAGTCACCCGGACTTTCTCACCCTGAATAGCCGCTTGCACCTTCATTTTTCGATCTTTGATCAACTTGACTATTTTTCGAGCAAGATCGATGTCAATGCCCTGCTTGACCAAGACAACCTGGTGAAGCAACTTGCCTCTAGCCGTCCGGTCCTTGACTTCCAGCACCTTGACATCAACCTTCCGGGCGATCAGCTTGGAGCGGAGTATGTCCAACATCTGCTCTAACTGAATATCAGCCTCGGCAGTCATGGTCACCTCGTTGTCCTTACGCTCAAATCTAGCATTAACACCCTTGAAGTCGAATCGAGTCGAAAGCTCACGATTGGCCTGATCCACCGCGTTATTCACTTCCTGTAAATCCACTTCCGATACAGCGTCAAAAGATGGCATGTCTATTTACCTCCAAGTTATCTACAATGACCGCTCCTACATTCCAGCATATCAGAATAGATTCGAGCGGTCGCAACCATGTTAAAACAACCAGTGGCCATTATCCTCAATCGCGAATCAGACGAGCATCTGTTTGCGGATGCTCTCACTGACTGTAGCGCCAAACAGGTCTACAAGGGCGCAGTAAAGGCACTCCAGGGCCTGGAAGAAAACCCAGCCCACGTCATCATCATCCAAAGCCCCCTCGACGACATGAGCGACATTGAAATCGCGGAGGCTATTCAAGAGATCAATGCGGACCGGCAGCATTTTAGCTATCTCATTATCGTCGGTAAACATCCAAACGCAGCGGTACTGAATGGTCTTGAAGCTTGTGTTGATGCTTTTATCCCGGTTGATGACCAACCAGAACAACTGCGTATGCTGGCCCAGCAAATTAAGGCTGGCGCCAGGGCCGCATCTACAATCAATAATCTGACGACCGAGACACGAGATTTGCAGACCCGTTGTACTGTCTTGGAGCAAAATCAGTTGATTGATCCTCTCACGGGACTGGGCAATCGTCGCCTTGCTGAGCAGACCCTCAGTGATAGCGTTCGACAGATTGAATCCCGGGGTGGCGCGGTCTGCTTTTTGATGGTCAGCGTTGAAAACTACCCGGATGTCATCGCTCAATATGACCAAAAAATGGCCGATCAGTTAATTATTGCCGTATCCAAAAAAATTCAGCAACTCGTCAGACCTATGGATATTGTCACTTATTTCGAGCCAGGTCGATTTGCGCTCGTGCTGATCCAACCGTCTATCGAGCAATGCAGCGCACAGTCCTACCAACGCATTTACGATGGGGTGAACCTGAAAAGTTATAATACGCCCGTGGGTTATTTACCCGCCAACATCGGCATGAGCATTTGTGCCAGCGAGGCCCACTCTGGGCCACCAAACGTTCAGGTTATTATCCGCACCGCTCAACAGAATTTAGACAACGCTTTCGAGTCTGACAAAATACTAGTTAAACACCTGACACCCTAAAGGAGAAAACAACCCATGGGGAAACGCCTCAGCAAAATTTATACGCGCACAGGAGATCTTGGTGAAACAGGACTGGGCGACGGCAATCGAGTTAAAAAGAATGCACCGCGCGTACAAGCGATGGGCAGCGTCGACGAACTTAACAGCATCCTCGGCTTGTTGATTGAAGAGATTATTGACCAACAACATGCGGGGATTCAGCCGATTGGTGAATTTTTGCGTTACAGCCAACACCGAATCTTCGACCTAGGCGGCGAGTTGTCGATTCCAGATTTTCGCATTATCGCAGCCAAGCATGTGACGGACATTGAGATTCGCTTAGACGAACTGAATGCCGACCTCGCACCATTGGAGAATTTCATACTCCCAGGTGGTTCACGCTTGATCGCAACCTTTCATATGGCTCGGAGTATCTGTCGTCGGGCTGAACGCGACATCGTCACGCTCGCGCTTGATACGACCATCAACGAAGAAGGTCTGAAATATCTAAATCGGCTGTCAGACTACCTGTTTGTTGCCGCGCGCTACACGGCAAAAAGCCAAGGTGTCAATGAAGTGCTCTGGCAGAAAGATCTCATCTGAACAGGCTTAAGCCAGGCTGTCAGCATCACCCAGACAGCCTCAATCCTAGAGGATCAGTCGGCGCATATCGCCTAACACCTGGGTCAGATAATGGGTGAATCTGGCCGCTTCAGCGCCATCGATCGCCCGATGATCATACGATAGCGAAAGGGGCAACAGCATCCGCGGCACAAATGCTTGACCGTCCCAAACCGGCTCCATTGATGAACGAGAAACGCCCAAAATCGCCACCTCAGGTGCATTGACGATAGGCGTAAATGCGGTTCCGCCGATACCACCGAGACTGGAGATGGTAAATGTTGCGCCTTGCATGGCATCCAAGGGCAGCTTCTTGTCTCGCGCCTGGCCGGCCAGGCGCGCCGACTCTCGCGCCAACTCAACCACCCCCTTCTTGTCCGCGTCTACTACAACCGGCACCACCAAGCCATCGGGGGTCTCCACAGCAATACCAATGTTGTAATATTTCTTCAGGGTCAGGTGTTGATAGTCCGGATCGATCGAAGAATTAAACTGCGGGTACTTGATCAGTGCGTGGACACATGCCTTGATCAGAAACGCCAATGGCGTCAGCTTGTCACCGGCTCCGGCTAGCTCCAGGTTTTGCGCTTTACGGAAGACCTCAAGGTCAGTGATATCCGCTGCATCAAACTGGGTGACATGGGCTACATTCAACCAACTGCGATGCAGGTTACGGGCGCTACTCCGTCGGACTCTAGATAAGGGTCGCAGTTCGATCTCACCGAACTTACTAAAATCAATCAGAGGTATCGGAGGTATGCCACTACCAGTGGTCATGATTTCAGATTTAGCTTGAACGCCTGTTCGAGACTGAAGCTGCTCCTTGACGTACGCCTGAACGTCTTCCTTGAGTATTCGACCCTTCTGTCCGGTACCGGTCAATTGGGCCAGGTTCACGCCATATTCTCGGGCCTGTTTTCGAACAGCGGGCCCGGCGTGTATTTTCTCGTCACTCACCGCCTCAGCGGCT
>DGOD01000129.1:0-7014 GCA_002389265.1 Gammaproteobacteria bacterium UBA4475 | reverse complement strand
CAACTTTGCCAGCGTCAGTGGCAGCACCGACGGGCACTGCCGCCTGCTCGTCACCTGACTGAACTGTGGCGGCAAGCACATGCTGCGTGGTCCGAAGTTTGATCAGGGGGTCACCCTCACTCACCACAGAGCCGTCTACAACCAGTATCTCAACCACTTCACCGGCAAAGGGCGACGGAATTTCCATACTGGCCTTATCAGATTCAAGCACGAGAATAGAATCATCCGCGGCAACCACATCCCCTAACTTGACCAGCAACTCAGTCACCGTGACCTCGCCGGCATCACCTACATCAGGCACGACCACTAACTGCTCCAGCGACTCGCCGCTGTCTGGGGTTGTTGCCGGTACTTTAGTTGGTACTTCAGGTGGTACTTCAGCTGGAATGTCAGCTGCAATGTCAGCAGTTGTTTCAGCACTCTTGGCCTTTGCTGCTGCCGGTGATGTCACGGGCGCTGGCGGCTCGACCGATAAACTTTTACTGGGCGTTTCGGCTGCAGCCTTCACATTCGTCGCAGCACTTGTCGCTGCACTCGCGTCGACATCGGTAGCCGTTTCAACATCCAGCTCAACGATAAGCGACCCTTCTTCGACTGAGTCACCTTCCTTCACGGCGATGGTGACCACTTTGCCCGCATAGGGTGATGGAATCTCCATACTGGCTTTGTCTGACTCAAGCACCACCAGCGAATCATCTTTACGGACGATATCACCCACTGCCACCAGCACCTCAATGACTTCGACCTCACCGGCCTCCCCTACATCAGGAACTGTCACTTGAATCGTCATGTCTTGGAGTTCCTATGAAACAGCCGGGTTAGGTTTTTCTGGGTTGATATTGAATTTTTTGATGGCATCACTCACGACCGAGGATGGCAGCAAATTTTCATTGACCAGCGCGCTCAAGGCGGCAATTACAACAAAATACCGGTCGACCTCAAAGAAGTGCCGAAGCCGCTCTCGGGAATCGCTCCGCCCAAAACCGTCGGTACCCAGCACCGAATAGTGGGCAGGAACGAACTCACGGATCTGATCGGCGTAACTCTTCACATAATCCGTCGATGCGATAACTGGCCCTTTGGCCCCACCCAAACACTGCTCCACATAACTGATGCGTGGCTGCTCTTCTGGATGCAGCATATTCCAACGCGCCGTTGCCAGGCCTTCGCGTCGCAGCTCATTGAAGCTGGTTGCACTCCAAACATCTGAATCAATATCGAATTCCTGCTTGAGTAGCTCGGCGGCGGCAATGACCTCCCTGAGGATCGTACCTGATCCGAGTAGCTGTACCGCCTTCTTGCTGGTCTTTTTAATATTACCCTGCAGTCGATACAGACCCTTGATAATGCCCTCCTCACATCCTGCGGGCATGGTAGGCTGGGCATAGTTCTCATTCATCACAGTAATGTAATAGTACTTGGCCAATTTTTTAACATACATCTCTTCCAAACCATGCTGAATAATCACGGCCAGCTCATAAGCATAGGTCGGGTCGTACGTGACACAATTAGGTACCGTGCCCGCCAAAATATGACTGTGCCCATCCTGATGCTGCAAACCTTCGCCGTTCAGAGTTGTTCGTCCGGAGGTTGCACCGATCAGAAAACCTCGAGCCTGCAGATCTCCTGCTGCCCAACACAAGTCTCCTACTCGCTGAAAGCCGAACATGGAATAAAAGACATAGAACGGCACCAGCGGACAGTCATTATTGGTATAGGATGTTGCCGCTGCCAACCAGGCAGCGAAGGCGCCGCCTTCATTGATCCCCTCCTCCATCACCTGACCATCTTTCGTCTCACGGTAATACATCACCTGACCGGTGTCAGTGGGCTCATACAATTGGCCCACCGACGAATAGATTCCCAGTTGGCGAAACATCCCTTCCATGCCAAATGTTCGGGCTTCATCAGGCACGATTGGCACAATCCGCTGGCCGATGTGCTTGTCCTTGATCAAACTCGAGAGAATCCGAACAAAGGCCATCGTAGTTGAAATTTCACGCTTGCCGGTACCCTTCGTCACCGCCTCGAGCGAACTCAAGCTTGGCACTTCCAATGCTTCGAATTCTGGGTTGCGGCTTGGCAATGAGCCGCCAAGGGCCTCTCGACGACCGCGAAGATAGCGCATCTCAGCGCTGTCAGCGGGTGGTCGATAGTAGGGAACCTTCTCCAACTCAGCATCAGGCAGGGGAATATCAAAGCGATCTCTAAATTTCTTCAGCGCTTCAATATCCAATTTTTTGACTGAATGCGAAATATTTTGCGCTTCACCGGCGAGGCCTAAGCCGTAACCCTTGACGGTCTTGGCAAGAATCACCGTAGGTTGACCCTTGTGTTTGGTAGCAGCCGCGTAAGCCGCGAACACCTTATAGGGATCATGGCCACCACGATTCAGGCGATAGATATCTTCATCGGTCATATCTTCGACCATTTTCAGCAACTCGGGGTATTTACCGAAAAAATGCTCGCGGGTATAAGCACCGTCGTGGCTCTTATAATTTTGGTACTCGCCATCCACAGCCTCGTCCATTCGCTGCTGCAGCAGGCCCGACTTATCTTTTTTCAACAGCGGGTCCCAGAGACGTCCCCACACCACCTTAATAACATTCCAGCCGGCGCCGCGAAAAACCCCCTCGAGCTCTTGAATGATTTTGCCATTGCCGCGCACTGGGCCATCAAGGCGCTGGAGATTGCAATTGATCACAAAAATCAAATTGTCGAGATTTTCCCGGCCCGCCAGCGCAATGGCGCCTTGTGATTCTGGCTCGTCCATCTCACCATCACCAACAAAACACCAGACCTTGCGGTCACCCGCATCAGACAAGCCTCGTTGGCTCAGGTATTTCATAACATGGGCCTGATAGATCGCCTGTAGAGGACCCAAGCCCATGGAAACTGTGGGAAATTGCCAGTACTCCGGCATCAACCAAGGATGCGGGTACGACGACAAGCCATCGCCATCAACTTCCTGGCGAAATTTATCCAGCTGCTCCTCATTCAAGCGACCCTCAAGGTATGACCTGGCATAAATGCCTGGTGCACTGTGACCCTGGATATACAACAGGTCACCCTTGTGGTCTGCATTTCTGGCACGGAAAAAATAGTTAAAACCCACATCGTACAGGGTCGCGCTCGATTGAAAACTGGAGATGTGACCACCTAAAGTGCTATCTCCCAAGTTGGCTCGCATCACCATCGCCATAGCGTTCCAACGAATGAGTGAGCGTATACCCCGCTCCATAAACAAGTCGCCAGGCATGCGCGCTTCATTAGCAACAGGAATGGTGTTGCGATAGGGGGTATTGATGGCGTAGGGCAACTGGCCGCCAGTTTCTGTAATCTTGCTCGACAGGCGCTGCAACAAATACTGGGCACGATCAGCGCCTTGAGTCTCGAGTACCGAGAGAATCGCTTCAACCCATTCCTGAGTTTCTAACGGATCTTCGTCGTTCAATATTGTGTCCGTGGCCATGATTTTCTCCTGACGCTGACACTGATGCCAATCAAGATCAGCTGATTATCAAAACATCTTACAGTTAGTCCAACGCCAACTGAACCACTAATTCCCAACGATACCGTTACAGATCAACTCGACGCCGTCTAACATGCGTAAACTGGGGCGAGAAATGACGTTTGGATCGATGGCAATCAGGCGTGCGTCAACCAACATCGAAGACCAACGACCGACCCAGACACCGTCTCTATCGCCTGGCAAGCGGGTATAGAATATGACGGCAGGATTAGCGCTGAGCACCGACTCTTGGCTCACCAGTGGAACCTGGGTCGAAACTTCAGCAAATATATTCGCGCCCCCGCACAAAGACAACGCCTGACCGATCAGATGAGTACGA
Source organism: Gammaproteobacteria bacterium UBA4475 (assembly GCA_002389265.1). Taxonomy (GTDB): domain Bacteria; phylum Pseudomonadota; class Gammaproteobacteria; order Pseudomonadales; family Azotimanducaceae; genus UBA4582. The sequence continues at coordinate 3,163 of DGOD01000129.1, read as the reverse complement.
TTGACCGTATACAGGTTCTCGTCTGAAATTTGAAAGAACACGCGGGCTCTATCTGGCCTTTGGCGCAACCCCGCCAATCGTGTCAAAAACTCATCCGCAAGTTCGCCACCGCGGCGTTCCTGACCAACAAGGCGGGCTATCTTGCGCGCCGAGGCAGCAATCGACTCAAGGCTTGGGGCTTCATTAATATAGATCGGATAGCCCAGGCTCCTGAGTTTTTGCAATGCCCGATTAGCACCCCCGGTTTGCCAAGCGATAATAATATCTGGCGCCAGCTCCACTACGGCTTCCACGTTCACAGAAAAGGCATCGCCAATTCTGGGAATCCGCTGGGCCCTGGCAGGAAAATCAGAGTGGCTGACGGTGCCCACAATTAGATCGCCAGCGCCCAACTCAAACAGCATCTCGGTCAGATGCGGCGACAGGCTGACAATTCGTTGAGCCGGGCGCGGTAAATGGACCCAGAGGCCTGTATCATCCTTGACGTTGATCTGCGTCGCAGCCGCAGTGGCGGGCATCCACAATATCAACGCGACGGATAAAAGCAGGCCAAGCCCTGCCGTGCAATATTTTGAGCCGTGAGTTACCAACCGATGATCGCCAAAATAGCGGCCAGACCCAGCCAGCCGAACAGCGTGCGCTCTAATAAGTCGCGAGAGCTTTGCATATCATGCTCGGCAAGCGCCACAAATTCTGGCAGTGTTTGTACCGATTGGTAATCTGCTTCAGCAATAGCCAATCCAAGCAGCGACCTCAACAAGTGAGATTGAGACTGACCCGTGTCGAACAACCCAGCGATCCAGGCTTCAAAGCAGCGACCGAAGTTACCCAGCAACGCAAAAATAAAACCAGTCAGGCGTGCCGGCAACCACTCCATCCAATACATCACCGTTTCAACAAGTTGACGTTGCGGGTCATCACGCTCTAGATTTTTAAGGTAAGTACGGCTCAAACCGTAGGCTAATGCACCAGCGGGACCCATCAATAGAAACCAGAAAAGCACGGGATAAATACTCTGAAATACCCCATAGGTGGTCCTGGCTATATAATGATTTTGCGCCACAATCACTTGCGTCATTGGCTCAGCCCGTGACAGTCCATGCAACCACTTAGTTTGATTTGCGACTCGCTGGATGAGGTTGTTGCTGCCAATGGAATAGCCGAGTACCACCAGTGCTAGCAACAACCAAAGGATGTGCCATATCCCCGATGCCAGCATGACGCCAAGGCCGAACACCAAAACAACGGGCAGCCCCACACACAATAGGTACTGGGCATTGGGCGCAAGAGAGCGCGACAAAAACCAATTTTGATAAGCCGCAAAAGGAATTTTATCACGCAGCAGGCGTCTGCCCGGCCAGCTCTTATAGGCCAGCACTACGGTTAAAACCACCAGGAAATTCATACTTGACCTCTACTGTAGAGACTCACTGTAACGCTGATAAAAAGTTAATAGTAATGCGAATATGAAGTGTTATCTAAAAGTGCTCATAAACCTGCTCATACAAGGCCCCATTCAACCGCTAACGAACAGAATCAAAAGCGCTGGGATCCGCCGCTAGCATGGTACGAAATTCAGCCCAGTCGAACTGGGGTCCTGGATCGGTTTTACGGCCCGGCGCAATATCGCTGTGGCCAACAATATGATCCGCGGGAATCTGCCAGGTTGCCAGCAGCAATCGACACACAGCGGCCAGTTGCTGATATTGCTTCAGGTCGTAACCCGAGTGATCAGTGCCTTCCAGTTCGATACCCACCGAAAAATCATTGCAGCCCGGTCTGCCTCGAAAACTCGACTCACCCGCGTGCCAGGCCCGCTCGTGAAAGGGCACAAATTGGATTAACTGGCCGTCTCGACGAATCAACAGATGACTGGAAACACAAACCCCCACCAAATCTGCGAAATCGGGATGGGCGCAAACATCCAACCGATTGAGAAATAAATCCGGCACATAGGCGCTGCCGAAGTGACCGGCGGGCAGACTGATACCGTGCACGACAATCAAGCTGATCTCAGCGCTCGGACGCGTATCGCAATTTGGGCTTGGCTGCGGTTCGGCAGCATCTAGCCAGCCATGATCGATTTCCATAGGCTCTGTTTGCCCTACCTTATAATGGCAAATATTCTAACACAGTCGGGCATCTCACGGGCGCTGAACCCCGGTAATGTGTTAATCTCGCCTGCATTGCTAACACTGACTGATTCGCAGGCAATTGATGGAAACACAAACATTAGGACGTGGCATGATGATCCTGGCCTGCGCCGTCGGTATGGGCTTGCTGACCATGTTTTTTGCCGACGTCGAAGACCGGCAGCGCAACCCGAATCAGCTACCCGTCAGCCACAGCAGCCAAGCCCAGCATCAGGTGGAACTGGCGCGTAATCGTGCTGGCCATTATCTGGTAACGGGCACGATCAATCGCCAGCCAGCAGAGTTTTTACTGGATACCGGTGCCACTGACGTGGTTATCCCTGAGATAATAGCAGGATCATTGAACATCAGCCGCGGCAGACCTATGCGGGCCATGACCGCCAATGGCCCCATTACTGTTTATGAAACCCGACTGGATGAACTGAGCATTGGCGCTATTACGCTGTTTGATGTGCGCGCCAGCATCAATCCGGCCATGCAAGCCTCACAAATTTTGCTGGGCATGAGTGCCCTGAAACAAATCGAATTTATTCAGCGGGGCGATTCCCTGACCCTGACTCAATACCTGGAATAATCATTATGCCAAACCTGGATACCACCAAAGATTTATTCGCCGACCTGGTTGACACCGTCGCCCGCGCACTCGCTGAAGACTGCGGCACCGGCGATATTACCGCAGAATTAATTGATATTGAGACCACCGCCAACGCCGCCGTGATCACCCGCGAGAAGGCTGTAATCTGCGGTCGACCCTGGGTCACGGAAGTATTTCGTCAGCTAGACCCGAGCCTGACCCTGGACTGGCAAGTGGACGATGGCGACCTGGTTGCCCCGAATCAATTACTGTTTACCGTGACAGGTCACGCGCGCCAAATATTAACTGGCGAGCGCACGGCCCTGAACTTCCTGCAGACCCTCTCGGGCACCGCAACCCGAACCCGGCACTACAGCGATCTGATCAAGCACACTCAAACCCGGCTGTTGGATACCCGTAAAACCCTGCCAGGTCT
>DGOD01000074.1 GCA_002389265.1 Gammaproteobacteria bacterium UBA4475 | reverse complement strand
TCAGCTTGAATTCTTTTCGCATACCAAGAACAAAAGGATAAACGCATTCGACAGCACAAACCCACCCTAGCCCAGACTGAGCTGCTGGCTATTTGTAAATTTTACCCCGACCCCAAATATTTTAAATTTTACCCCGACCCCATTTATCTTGATTCGATTGGGCGTCTAAAGATCAGCATATCGATCAACGACGAGATAGAAAATAGCAACAAGGCTATCAGAACGCGAGCATCTCCGGGATGTAGTAAAGGCTCAACCGGGACTGCAATGGTTTTGGTCAGCGCCGCCATTTTATAGTCATGACGTTCGTTGAAGGCAGGGTTGGTGGCAATCTCAATCACATCTCGGCGACTGCGGTAGCGAAAAAGCGCGCCCTGGTCCCAATGCGCTGCACCCTCAATGCCAGAAAGATCAAGCGCGTTAGACACGGACTGACCGAAGAACACAGGGTGGCAAGCGCGCTTAAACTGGGCTGGATACATGTGCTCCATGTAGTGAGCAATCAAGTCTGATGCGCTAGCCCCAGGGCCGGTAGCAGGCAGTTCCGGCGGAGACTCATTCATATCGAGCAGATTCACCATGATGAAATCGTTACCGGTGTCGGTGCGCATAAAGTTCTCGAGTGTCGCCAGGTTTTGCTCAGAACGACCAAGAGATTTTGCCCGTTCTAATACGACACTGATCTCTTTCTCGGTCATCGGTTCTTCAAAGCTGGTGTACCAACTAAAAAACAAACCGTAAAGGACGAAACCAGTAATCCAAATGTAAGAACGCTTCATGGGGTTAACCTTCGGGTCAGTTGTTCCAGTAAATGTAGGTATCGGATTCTTCGAACTCTTGACGTAAATGCTTATCCACATTAATTGAACTTGCACCGGTTGAGTCCCAAAGCGGAGGCACCATTTCGGAATTGTGGGCAGCGAGCAAGCCCATCATGTTTTCGACCACATCCGGGTGCTGTGCCGCGATATCGGTTGACTCACCTGGATCCGTTGACAGGTCAAACAGCATGGTATTGCCCATTAAAGGATCGACAGCAAGCTTCCAGTCATGATGACGTATAGTCCGATACTGACCGGCGCGCCAGAACAGAGTGTCATGTGGTTTAGCCAATGGGGTTGCTCCCAGAGCAAAAGGAATTAGATCGACGCCGTCGATTTGATGCTCTATGTCGGCACCTGCCGCACTGGCTGCGGTGGCGTAGATATCAAAATGGTGAACGGGTTTTTCATAAGCGACGCCAGCCGGGAGTTTTGCGGGCCATTTAACAAAGTACGGCACATGGATGCCGCCTTCAAAATTGGTGATCTTCCAACCACGGAATGGCTTGTTTACATCATCTATACCAATATATCCTGCGCCGCCGTTGTCTGAAGTAAAGATAACAATGGTGTTTTCATCTAGTCCGTTGTCTTTCAAAGCTTGAAGAACTTCCCCTACACCACGATCAAGACTGTGAATCATGGCCGCATACACTCGCTCGGTGTGGTCCTCAATATGGGATAAGGCGTCGTAGTCTGCTTTTGTTGCTTGTAACGGTGTGTGCGGTGCCCAGTGCGCAAGGTATAAAAAGAACGGTCTATTCTTGTTGTTTTCGATCACTTTTACGGCTTCATCCGTATAGTAATCGGTGAGGTAGCCGCCAGGTTTAAAAGCTGGGCTTCCGTTGTAACTTGCCGCGTACTTCATGCCCGCCCACAAGAATCGGTCTATGGGATCATAAGCAAGTTTCGAATGAACAACATCGGGGTCATCTTCTTCGCCATAAAGGCCGGAGGCCATCAACAAGCTTTGATCAAAACCTTGATCATGGGCTGCACTACCGTTTTCCCTACCCAGGTGCCACTTGCCAATATGCGCGGTGTAATAACCTTGCTCTTTTAAAACCTCAGCGATGGTGATTTCGCTCGCGGGTAAGCCCATTTCCTCGTAGGGAATCGTTTTGGGGTTTTCGGTTGGTATGCCCGGTGGTTTGGCGTCGTTACTGCTCATCATACCCAATGCCGTGGACATACCTGCAGGTGTTGGCGTGTACTCGAAGCCAAATCGTGAGCCGTAACGACCGGACATCATCATGGCCCGAGAGGGCGCGCAGGTGCCTTGTCCAGCGTAACCGTTAGTGAAGTTGATGCCAGCCTTAGCAATAGAGTCAATATTAGGCGTGGGCACTGTACCTTCGGCGATACCACCACCATTGAAGGTGAGGTCGTTCCAGCCCAGATCGTCAGCGACGATCAATACCACATTTGGCTGATTGGTCTGTCGCGGTTCGGCAGGACCAGCCTGCCAATCAACTTCTTGGTGCGCACCTGTGGGTGTCCTCTGTTCAGACATATACGAGATTCCAACGAGAAGAAGCTCAATCCGGAAAATGTAGCCGGCCACGACAATGCCAAGGACTCCAAACAGTACAATGGATAGACGCTTACCTAACATGAACTCGAAACCTCATTAATGATGAGCATTAATATTGTCGAATGGCAACTGAAATAGCAACAACTCGCTTCAGACAATTCTGGCGGCTTCAACTATTCTTAAAGGCATTGCTCGAGAAGTACCAGTCCGGTTTTTCCATGCGAGAAAAATAGAACACAGCTTCTCTCTTAGCTGGCAACTAAACCTTCTAAATAGTGTCGCTCTATTCGTTATTCCATAGGATAGTTACATGGTCGCCATCTGGTAACTGGTTGATGGGGCAATCGATAGCGATTTCCGATTCTGATGTTGTTGGCCAGAGTGGCTCGACCTACGCTTCGCTGTGGGCGTCGAGTGCGCCTCTCAATCGATTAGCCGCTAGCGAATGCTCGGCCAGCAGGTCTATCCGCTCGCCTTCTGCGTTGAGATCAAAGATCCACTCCTTTTGAACCGCCTCCAAAGGAGCACCGATCATCAGCTTTCATCGCTCATCTCTTACCGCCTGAGCGGCGCCGCCCCGGCAGAACAAGTATTCATGTGGTGAGCTCAAACGCTCCAAGCCTGTTGTGAACATCCCATAAAATCGGGGGAGGTTCACTCTGAACCCAAATATCCTTTATTTAACTCGCTGGTCCAGAATGGCCATGATGTTCTGGGCGGTCTCATGGCTGGAGTTCTGGTTCTGTCCGCTGACAAATCGCTTGTCGTCGTCCACCACCGTGCTGGTAGCGAAGAAGTCCAAGAATCTTTCCTGCGAGGAATAGATACCACCGGCCTTGCGCAACTCGGTTTCCGGGTGCAAGGGAGTTACCTCTATGCCCAATTCTCTTATCTGCTTGTCGCTGACGCCGGTAACCTTGCGCCCGGCGATTAGCAGTTTACCATCGCGATCTCGCGCCCGAATCAAGCCCAGAGCACCGTGGCAGACCGAGCCAAACACGGTTTCTTTTTCACCATAATAGGCCTCGCTGACCTTCTGCCCCAAGACATCGGAATAACCGAGATCGTAAGCCGCACCCCAGCCACCGGCAATCCACACCACGTCGTAGCGAGTAAAGTCCAGGTCATCGATTTTCAGGGAGTTGTTCGCCTTGGCCTGAGCCACGGAGTCCTGCAGGAAGCGCTCGTCTTCGGGCGACCTGATAACCCGGTTCAAGGTCTGGGGGTCTATGGGTATCTCACCGCCCTTGATACTGGAAATATCCACTTCCATTCCTGCATCTTGGAACTAGTAGTAGGCGATGGTGAATTCTGAGGCCATGACACCAGTGGGATCACCGCCGGTTTTCCCCGGTGTATTCAGCACACCATGACTGGTAGTAATCAACAGAGCCCGTTTGCCAGGCAAGTTGTAGTCTCGGGCATCCTCAAAGACGGGATGTATGCCCAGGCTGTGGACGATGGTGGGCAGGGCCAGAACCAACAACAACAAGGCCAGCATCGTACCAGCACCCACTAACATCTTCTTAAGCATATCCACGAATTCCTAAACTTACTTTAGCTAGCGAGTTCCTAGTGTTGTCAAAACATCTGTATTTAATGGAGGGCATTATCTAATGCTTATCATTAAAAGTCGACTAATTTGTCGAGTGAACGCTTTGACCCCTATAGGAGATCGCGGTTGCAACCTGCCGGCACATTCAACATCGATGAATTCAGCTCTCCTGACGTGGTGTTTCTCAGGAAGCTGGGCTGGAGGTATCGCCCTGATTTTTAATTGTGCTAATTGCTTTAGGCGATTCTCCTGCCTGGCTCGGCCGATTCCATAACGCCAGATCACCGCAACAACGGCAACCGAGACAAGCAGGGAAAATGGTCTCCAGATTAAGCCGCAATATTTGTACGCAAAAAGACAAACGCTCCATGGCAAAGTTGAAATAGCAGTTGCTTGCCGAAGAATCTTCAAGTAACCCACAAGATGCTGGCGACATG
>DGOD01000140.1 GCA_002389265.1 Gammaproteobacteria bacterium UBA4475 | reverse complement strand
CGCTATCCTGTCTAACTTCTCTCGCAAAGTACAGACACTTGATCTGGCATCACCGGTCGCAGGCCAGGCTGACAATAATCTGCAAAAAAACGTTGGTTCTTGGCATCCAGCCAAGCGAGCATACCTTCGACGCCCCGCCGAGCCAGTTTTCGCTGATAGACTCGACGTTTCAGTGAGATATAAGTCCAGCCAGCATAGCCCGCATCGACGATAGCCCAGCTATCATCATTTTTGTCGAGGTATAAATTCCCCGTCAGCGCCGGCAAGATACGCGGCTTGCCTATAATCTTGATTTGCAGCTGCCCCTCTTCCCCCCGGTACAGGTCATCCAACAGCACCAGCGGTGCCTGCTTGTAAGCGTCCAGAATCTCGTAGGCATAACGATAGAAGGTGGTCTCCAGGCGCTGTTGAATCTGCCATTGCTGATCTCGACTGAGCTGCTCGAAGACCTCTTCACCCAACAAATGCGTCGCCATATGCCGAGTATCCCAGTGACCTGCGACGCGAGTGCGGATGAATTCGTTAAAGGCTTTCACCGACGCCACATCTTCACTATCGAGTTGCTGCGCATGGGCATTAAACTCACCCACAAGGGCATTGAGCTCGCTGCGGACGTCGGCCACAGCTGCGGCGGGCAATCCTGCCAGTAGCGCGATCAGCACAACTAACCCTGTCGTCTTATGGAATATCCGCCCATTAACCATGGCGCTAACGGCCCCCTTATCTCGACTTGAACATATAGATCACCGCGGCGCCACCGGCAAGATAGCTGTTCTGTCCCAGCAACGGGCTGCCTTGGTTTGCCGCTTGCCCTAGATCCATCTGGCGCAGGTAGCCGAGCACTATCCAGTCACCTATCCGTCGCTCGACGGTCGCCGACAACCGCCAACCCAGCAAGCCTGATTTAGCCTGATACAACGGCCGAGTTGCGGTGACATCCTTGGCCGCCACGGTGTAAAACACTTCTTGGTAGGACTGGCTGCCCCATAGAGCGCCCACATCGATCTCCCACTCCCAATTCGCATAGTTCTGCTCAAAGTGAATGCGCGGATCCGAACTCCAGCCGACAGAATTGGGCGCATGACTCGTGGTCAATTCGAAATTCGCCCGCACCGGGATATCAAACCGTAAAATCGAGTGCGACCAGCTGGCCAGCGTAATCTCGAGCTGGGGACCCAGCTCGATCATAAGCTCCAGGTCGTCCATACCGGACCGCAGGTCATTTTTATTGGCGCTGACCGGCAGCGCACCATTGACACTCAGGTCCAGCGTGAAGCGCTCTGATTGAAATAACTTGGCTGCGAACCCATCGCGGTCGAGATCGATCCGATCACTGTGATATTCCGCGTAAGGAAATGGGGCTATCGCTGTTTCACTTTGTCTTGAACCAGGATAATGGGGATAGGCACCCGCCGCCACACCCGCACCCAAAGACCACGTTGCCGAGTCTTCACCCACCCGCTTCAGCAGTTTATCCACCATCCCTGCCTCAGTACTTATAGGGTCTGTGACTGTTGTCGCCTTATCGCTTTCGGCAGCATTCGCCAAAGCACAAAAAAAACCCAAGGCACTGAGAACACTCAGACCGATCACAAAACACACTCGAGGCATAGCAGAATTCACATCAACGCGAAGCCGGCAATCATACAGGAACAGGGTCCGGCCGGGAATGGTCCGACCTGCCTTTTAAAATAGACCACAATTAATATCAGCGAACCGGGAAGGTTCAACAGCGCATTATCTAAGCCCAACACTGTCTATGCTCACCACTGTCTATGCTCAACACTGTCTAATCTTAACACTGTCTACATTCAACACTGTCGACCACGACGTCGAACACGACGCTGAGCTACCGCGAGCATTTCTCAGGACAAACATGCACTGCGTTGCCCGTTTTGAACGATTATCCGCACCTCAATCAACAGGCCATCACTGGGCGTCCTGCAAAATAGCCGCAGAGAGTTTTTCCGCAAGCATAATCACCGGTGCATTGAGATTACCATTGGTGATTTCCGGCATGATGGAGGCATCAATGATCCGCAGATTGTCAAAACCATAGACTCGCCCTCGAGCGTCCACCACCGACGCTTCGTCCTGCCCCATCTTACAGCTACAACTGGGATGGTAGGCACTTTCTCCATGATCACGCACAAAGTCATCCAGATCTTGATCCGATTGCAGGGCTGCACCCGGCGCAAGTTCATCGCCTCGGTAATCATCAAACGCTGGCTGGGAGAAAATATCACGGGCACTACGGATCGCCGCCCGCATCACTGCCCGGTCGTGTTCGGTATCGGCATAGTTGAATCGAATAATAGGCGGTGCTAACGGATCTTTAGAGGCAAGGGTCACTGACCCACGACTGGTGGGCTTCATGGGACCAACGTGTGCTTGGTAACCATGGGTTCCCGCGGACTGCGCGCCGTCATACCGCATGGCAACGGGTAAAAAATGAAACTGAACGTCGGGATAATCAACCGCCGTACTGCTGCGAATAAACCCTCCCGCCTCGAAGTGGTTAGTGGCGCCGGGCCCACGCTTGAACAGGTACCAGTTAATGCCGATGGGAATCTGGTTGTACCACTTCAACGCCGGATAGATGGACACCGGTTGCGTACAAGCTTGCTGCACATACACCTCCAAGTGATCCTGCAGGTTCTTACCCACACCGGGCAGGTGTTTCACCAATGGAATCGACAATGCCGCCAACTCATCGGCAGGCCCGATACCAGACTGCAACAACAACTTCGGAGAATTGATCGCCCCGGCGCAGACAATGACCTCGCGCGCGGCACTAGAGCAACATTGTTGTTTACCCCGCAGGTATTTCACCTCCGTGATTCGGCCTTGCTCACTGGCAAGAGCTAACACCTGACACCCCGTTTCAATGTGCAAATTGGGGTGCTGCTTTACCGGGGTCAAATACGCCTTGGCGGCGCTGAATCGACGTCCGTTATAGATCGTTCGATCAAAAGAACCAAAACCTTCCTGCTCGGCGCCATTGAGGTCATCGCGCCGCACATGACCCGCTTCTTCGGTAGCCGAGAGAAACGTTTCAAATAAGGGGTTGTTCATTTCTCCGCGAGTCACCCGCAGGGGTCCCTCGCGGCCACGGTATTGATCCACACCGTTAGTGGTGGTCTCTGAGCGCTTAAAAAATGGCAGGCAGTGCTCATAGTCCCACTCAGCAAAACCGGTCAATGCCGCCCATCGGTCGAAGTCACCAGGATTGCCGCGCACATAAATCATGCCATTAATAGACGATGAGCCACCCAAGGTTCGCCCCCGCGGACAGTAAAGCCGCCGACCATTCAGGTGAGGCTCTGGCTCAGAATGGTAAAACCAATTATAGGTATCGTTGGCTAACACGTGACTGAGCGCCGCTGGCATATGCAACCGATAGTCCAGACTGTAATCTGCGGGGCCCGCTTCCAGCAACTGAACCTTGTAGCCCGCCTCGCACAGTCGACGGGCAACAACGCATCCCGCAGAACCCGCACCAACCACAATATAATCAAACATAGTTAAAGAAAGTCATTAAATTCGCTCATGCAAAAC
>DGOD01000164.1 GCA_002389265.1 Gammaproteobacteria bacterium UBA4475 | reverse complement strand
CAAGGGTGCTTGGCTAGTCTGTGCTGGCGGTGGGCTTTTGGTGGCGGGCAAAATACCGAAAACAATATTGGCAATACAAATGGCCAGACAAACAAAGATCGTTATGGGTGACATCAATAACTCCCCTTAAGATTCGCTGCAGTGTAGACAAAAAGTGAAGATATCTCCATCATTCTTTGGGGATCACTATTGATAAGTCAAAAACAAAGTAAAAAACTCAACAAATACAACTTGATAGTATGATCGACAATAATCTCCAATACTGTAGAAATCTCCATTAGTAGTGCGGCAGGCTTTTGAATTGAGGGTGTCCGGTCACGACAGGCGGTGCACCAGATCGAGGCTTGGGTTATTCTGGCAGCCGCAGTAATTCACAGTCTTGAAGGAGCAGAGCATGGGCAAGTTGGTCGGCAGAACAGCGATGATTACCGGTGGCAGTCGAGGAATTGGGCGGGCAATCGCCTTACGGTTGGCCGCAGAAGGCGCTAATGTGGCGATTAATTATGCCTCGAGTCAGGCCGCTGCCGAGGAAGTGGCAAATCTCGTTCGTGAGCTGGGTGGCAAAGCTGCCATTTACCAGGCGGATGTGGCCGATCAGGGTGCCTGCGAACAGATGTGTGCGGCAGCCATTGAGACCTTTGGTCAGATCGATATTCTCGTCAACAATGCGGGTATCGGCTCATCGGCCGTGAACCGGCCGACGGTGGTAGAGGCCAGTATCGAACAGTGGCAATTACTGCTTGGCGCCAATCTCTGGGGTCCCATCTATATGTCTCGAGCCTTGATTCCCCATATGCGGGGTGCCGGGCGGGGTGACATTATTATGATCTCCTCCATCGCGGCGCAGAGCATGGGTGCCCAGATGGGCTTATACAGTGTCGGCAAGGCCGGTATGGAAGCGCTGGCGCACACGTTGGCCAAGGAAGAAAAGGCCCATGGCATCCGGGTTAATATCGTTGCCCCGGGACTAGTAGATACGGACATGGGGCGTAAGTTGGTCAGTCTGTTACCGGGTCCTGACGATATGCGGCAGCTGGATGCCAATATGCCATTTGGTTTTGTTTGCACGCCGGAGGATATAGCCGCGACTGTGGCGCACCTGTGTTCCGACGACGGGCGCTATATCACCGACCAGAGAATTACTATCAGTGGTGGTGCTTGAGCGGCAGCCACAGCATAACTTGATGCATCTCAGCCATTAGTCAGGTACGCAATTATGAAGCTATATCATTGTAAGGATGCGCGTTCACTACGCGCTTTATGGACCCTTGAGGAAATGGGGTTGGATTATGAATTGGTGAATATGGAATTTCCGCCACGGTTTACCCAGCCCGGTTATCTCGATATCAACCCTATGGGTACAGTGCCCACGTTGGTAGACGGTACTGTCACCCTTACAGAGTCGTCAGCCATGTGCCAGTACCTGGCGGAGAAATATGGTCCCACTGAGCTCGGCCTTGATGTGTCTGACCCTCAGTATGGTGAGTATCTCAACTGGCTATATCGCAGTGATGCGACTTTGACGTTCCCTCAGACTCTCGTGTTGCGCTATACCCGTCTGGAGCCGGAAGAGCGCCGTGTACCGCAAGTGGTTGCAGACTACACGCAGTGGTACTACTCGCGGTTGCGATCGGTAGAGATGGCGCTCGAGGGTCGCGACTATCTGCTCGGTGATCGCTTTACGGTTGCGGATATCGCCGTCGGCTATGCGGTATTTCTCGGTGTTTCTCTGGGCCTTGATGAAAAATATAAACCCAATACGAAAGCCTATCTGGCTCGTCTGATGGCGCGACCAGCCTTTCAGCGTGCCCGCGCGAAATAAGGAGAACAAAGATGGCTTACTCGACCCTGCAATATGATATCGAGGATCACATTTTGACCCTCACCCTGAATCGGCCCGAGGTCCTGAATGCCTTTAGCGTTACCATGGCCGAAGAGCTGGTGCAGGCTTTCAATGCCGCCAGTGAAGATGACGCAGTACGGGCCATCGTGGTCACTGGTGCTGGCCGGGCTTTCTGTGCCGGTATGGATTTACAACCAGGCGACAACGTTTTTGGCCTGGACGAGAGCCAGCGTCCCGATTTGGATGGTGCCGGTGTCGTGCGGGATACCGGTGGGGTTGTGACTCTGGCCATGTATAACTGCAAGAAGCCGATTATCGGCGCGATTAACGGTGTGGGGGTGGGCATTGGCGCCACCATGACCTTGGCCATGGACATTCGACTGGCATCAGATAAGGCACGTTTCGGTTTTGTCTTCTCGAAACTCGGTGTCGTGAATGAAGCCTGTTCCAGCTGGTTTCTGCCGAAAATTGTCGGCATGTCGCAGGCGTTGGACTGGCTGTATTCCGGTGAAATATTTGATGCGGCTGAGGCGCTGCGGGGCGGATTAGTGCGAGCCGTCTATGCCCCGGAAGATCTGCTGAATGAGGCCCGCAAGTTAGCCCATCGGTATGTTGACTCCACTTCGGCAGTATCCATCGCCTTGATCCGTCAGAGCTTGTATCGAGAGTCGAGTCAGCCCCATCCCATGGCAGCCCATCGGCAGGAAAGTCTGAATATGTTTTATACCAGCATGGCTGACGGTAAGGAGGGCGTGACCGCGTTTCTGGAAAAGCGCCCGCCGGTACTGAGTGCTCGAGTGTCGACAGATATGCCGCCTACATTTCCCTGGTGGGAAGAGCCAACGCTCTGATCGAGGGCGCTGAATCGGACCACTCGCTGGGAGCCTGCAGGCAAGCTGTGCTATCCATTCGCGCTATCCATTC
>DGOD01000134.1 GCA_002389265.1 Gammaproteobacteria bacterium UBA4475 | reverse complement strand
GTTCGTCTGGCAATACATTGTTCGACATTACCGCTTGGCCCTATCTTGGCGAATCGTCGGTTCGGGGTTTCAGGTTGGTAAATAGCTTTTCAAAGTGTCTCTGCATCCTACCTAAATCTACCAAGCCGAGACTGCTGGAAAAACCAAACCAGACGTAGAGACCGTTGATGTCAGCAAACATCGGCGGCAGGTAGCGAGGTGCCACCACGGTACCCTCGAGCATATGTTCGTACAGTATGGGTAGATCGTCCAGCGTGACCTTGCCGACAAACAACAGGGGGATCAACTGCGGTACGTCTGAGAGTATTGCACTGCGAATGAAATTGATGTTCTCGACAATACCGCGAACATAGGAGATGTCCTTGGTGAAATAGCTGCCGCCTCGCGGATCGCCGCCACGGAAAACCCGCTGGGTGAGTTGATAGCTATCTTCGCGGGGCAGACCTTGATCCACAAAATGTTCGAAAATCTGTCGAAAGTCAGCACCTTGCTCCGCCATCGAAACTGCCTGCACGCGTTCGCTGATCTTGCGGGCCCGTTGCGGGAATGAAGAAAATGTTAGGGTCTCGAGTAATACGGCTAGGCCCTCTTGGCTGGCGGTCACCCTGGGCGAGCCAACTGCCAGCCACGTCGCCCAGGGTTGATGTTTACCATTTAACGTTGTGCCCACATGGACCCAGCCTTCGTGGACTTCAAATACGCGAAGCTCCTGGTCAGAAAAGCGCTTGCTGTCGTTTAACTTGATGTAATCAGAACCGGCGGCGGCATCGGAAACAATGCCGTCGCTGAGCATTACCTTGATCTTGTCGCGACCAAAGTAACCATTCAATGCATCGCTTAAGCGCTGCACCGCATCTTCTGCGCTGTAGTCTCGAGGGTAGTCGTGACTAAGGCGAGCAGCGGCAGGTAGGGTGAAAATAGACGAGAGTTGCTGGCCCAGTTCATTCAGGGTTCGACGGTCTCCACGAAGGTGGTCAAACGCCGAGCCATAAAGTGCTTTCGAGTGGCTTGCAAACGCTTTGGTGCCCCGCGCCATCAGCATTTCGATCACCCGTTCATATTGGCCGACGGATTCGGCTAATATGTTACCTAGGCCATCGTTCTTGCCGAGGATCGAGCGGATTCGTTGACGCAATTGAACCAGTTCCAGGGTGAGCTGCTCGGGGTTGTACTTCAGGGGTAATGCCGCATAGTAGTTTTCGGGCAAGACCGGTACACCACCGCGCTTGTCGGCTAGGAATGTGGCCTCGATGCCGCGAGGCCATTTGATACTGTCGAGAATTCGGATCGGCTTTTGAATGGCAATGAGTTGGTCTGACAGCTCGCGTAAGTTTTCCCGATAACGACCCAGGCTCATGGCAGGTTACTACAGGCTATTGGCTGATGCTGGCAGTGCAAGACCGTGATGATTGTCTTTGCGCACCAGGCGCTTGCACCCTGACGAGTTGGTTGACCACAGTGTGGCTGGACATGAAAGGGCATCGACGCGTAACCCAAAATAAAAGAGGAGCACTATAAACGTAACCCGTATCGCGAGGGAAGCTGTTCACGCGCATCGACGGCAGCAATGGATGCTCGAAACGAAAACGCCTGGATCGAATTGTCGCCGGCATCGCGCTGTAAGGTCCTGTTGCATTGCTCTCGATCATCGGCGTGTTTGAATTGAATAGTGCCCGCGCTGACCTTGCTGCGAAGACGATCTTCGATGATATTCTGGCTGCCCAGCAGGTAACCAGCTGGCGCACTAAAGCCGGCCAGGGGTAGCCTGGCGATATCGGTACTTGGCCCGCTAACAAACCATTAAGCTTGTCAGTAGGGCCATAAAAGGCGACAGTTTTCGCTGCGCTGGAACTTATCGATGGTTCAGAGTTTGTTGCCATCAGCATCGATCAGAATGACGTCGCCGTATCCCAAAGCGTTCAGGCCCGTTTCAATTTGCGCTCGATCGCCAACGACGACCCAGACCATTGCGGTAGGGTCAATCAGCTTGTTAGCGATCCGCTGCACCTCGGGCAATTCTAATGTGGCGACAGCTTGAGCGTAGTGGCGAAAATAATCATCAGGCAAGCCGTACTGAACGATTTGCGAGATGCTGCCCAGTACCGAGCCAGCGGTCTCCCAGCTGCCGGTGAGTGACAGTGTGTTATTCAGGATGACCTTATTGAGTTCTTCGGCAGTAGCAGGTTGATTGCCGACATAGCGGGACAGTTCGCCCATGACTTCCAGGACCGACTCGCTGGTTTTGTCGGTCTGAACGCTGGTAATGACATAAAAGGTTCGCTGGCCGCGGGCGCTTACCAGACCCGTATAAGCGCCATAAGACCAGTGTTTGTCTTCTCGCAGATTCATGTTGACTCGTGATGTGGCCATGCCGCCGAGAATATCATTCATGACCTCGGTGGCGATTTCGTCGGGGTTGGCCTTTGGGGTCGCGATCTGGCTAGCGAACAGAAAGGATTGCGGTGAGTCAGGTCGATCGACGAGATAAATTTTAGTGCTCGCGGGTTTGCTGACGAGGCCGATATTCTTGACTGGAATATCCCCTGGTTGCCAGTCAGAAAACTGTATTTTAAGCCGTGGCAGGATCTCTGCCATGGTGATATCGCCCACCACTATCAGCGTCCCGTGATTCGGCTTAAACCAGGTGTTATGGAATGCCTTAAGGGTATCAAGGTCGATGGTGCCAACAGAGTCAAGGGTGCCAGAGCCAGTTAATGAATTGCTGTACGCATGCCCTTGGCCATAAATCAGCTGTGGAAAGACCCGCAGACCCATGGATCGTGGATTGGTCTGCTCCGCTTGGATCCCCATTATTTGCTGGGTACGTAGACGTTCGAGTTCTGTACCAGGAAAAGCTGGATTGAGTACCACATCAGTGAAGATTGGCAAGGAATCGTCCAGCGTGGTCTTCAGAGTCGAGAAAGTGACGAATGAGGTGTCGAGATTTGAGCCGCTACTGACATTTGCACCTAGTAACATCAGGCGCTCATTGATGGCCAGGGCATCCATCGAAAGGGTGCCTTCATCGAGCATATTCATTGCTAACTTTGCGGTGCCCGGTGTACTGAATTGATCCGACGCGTAACCTGCATCTAGAGACAACTGCATGCTAACGACCGGAACAGTGTCACGCTTGGCGACGATGACTTTTAGCCCGTTCGGCAGTTCAGCACGCTCAAATTCGTCAAGCTGCGCCAGTGGGGGTTGAGTGGGTTCAGGCACCTGACTCCGGTCCACTGTGTCATTGGCTGCGCTGAGTTTTGGAAAGGGCCTGATTTCAAGCTGGTAAAGCCCATCGGTGAGCCATTTGTTCGCGACGCGCTGCAGGTCTTTGGCGGTAGCCTTTTTCGTCCAGTTTAATTCTTGCTTGTAAAATTCAGGGTCGCCGCTGTAAGTAAAACTCCTGGCCAGAATGTCAGACTTGCCACCGAATCCGCCGATCTTTTCCATACCTCGAACGAAGCTGCTGACCGACTGGGCCTTGATTCGAGCCAGCTCTTTTTTAGTCGGGCCAGTTTTGAGGAAGCGGGCAAGTTCCTCCTCGATGATGCGATCAACCAAGGCTTCATCGACGCCAGGGATAATCATCGCCGAGATCTCAAAGGTGCCAGCGATCTCTCCAGCTGAGACATAGGCGTTAACAGAAGACACGAGTTGTTGGTCATAGGCCAGGCGCTTGTACAGGCGAGAATTTTTTCCGGCGGATAACGCCGCGCCTACCATTCCCAGATAAGCTGTATCCTGGCTTAAATGACCTTCGATATTCCAGGACTTTAACAGCATGGTCTGGGGTACACGGTCGTAACTGATCTGCTTCTGAGTCCCGGTTAACTTCGCGACCCATTGGGCATGTTTAGTTAACGGTGGTCCTGGTGGTATGGCGCCGAAGTAGTGCTTGATCTTGGCCATCACAGCTTCGGTTTCGATATCGCCGGCAATCACCAATACCGTATTTGCAGCGCCATAGTATTGTTTGAACCAGGCATGCACATCGTCCAACACCGCCGCATTGAGGTCCTCCATGGAGCCGATTGTGGTCCAGGAGTAGGGGTGATTAGAGGGATAAATACTACTGTATTGAATTTCTGCAGCCTTGCCATAGGGTCGATTTTGGCCTTGGCGTTTTTCGTTTTGAACCACGCCTCGTTGCTCGTCGAGTTTCTCCTGAGTGATGGCGCCCAGCAGATTGCCCATACGGTCAGACTCAAGCCAGAGGATGGTATCCAGAGCGCTGACAGGCACATTCTGAAAATAGTTGGTCCTGTCCCAGCTGGTAGTCCCGTTCTGGGTAGTGGCGCCCAGCTTTTCAGTGGCACGAAAATAATCATCGTCATAATTTTCGCTGCCATTGAACATCAGATGCTCAAACAAATGGGCGAACCCGGTTTTGCCTTTGACTTCATTCTTTGAGCCCACGTGATACCAGATATTGACGGCGACGATAGGGGCCTTGTGGTCTTCATGGACAATGACAGTCAGACCATTATCGAGGGTGAATACCTTGTGCGGAATATCGACGCTCAGGTCGAAGGGGTCTTTTGCTGTGGCCGAATTTGAAGCGCCAAAGATGACAAGAAATGACAATAACAAGCCGGTGGTCAAACGATTCATGAACGTCCCTGAAATGTGATTGAGATGTAATTGAGATGTGGTTGAGAGTTGATACGTCAGCTAAGCCGCGATAGCACACTGGCTGGTGCACTTATAACCCAAGTCAGATTAAATTAACACAAGCAGATCGGCCGGTTGATGACCGGTCACTCTGGGTCGTGATAAAAGGCTGAGGTCGCGATATACTTGCGGTGTTGTTAGCAGCGCGGTTCGTCGTGATTGTTGTAATTCCCTCTCAGTTTAAGTGGATATCAGGCATGCAAGATTCAACGGTTCAGCCGCCCACACCGATCCCCTTGTATTCAGAAGCACCTCACGGATTGCAGTCACAACGCAGTTATTTTGCTGGGGCCAATTGTCAGCTATCGGCGCTCGAGTTTGGCGATCCAGAAAAACCACCGATGATCCTGCTGCACGGTATGCGGGATCACGGTTTGAGTATGACCAGTATCGCCAGTGCCTTTCAGGGCAGTCACCGTATATTCGCTCTGGATCTGCGGGGTCATGGTCATAGTGATAATCCAGGCAGCTATGCCATGGTTCAATTTGTCGCTGATTTGCGGGCGATGGTCAAACATTTCCAGCTGGATCGCGCCGCGACCTCGCCGATTCTAATAGGTCACAGTTTGGGTGGGCACATCGTTAGCCGCTACGCCGCGGCTTATCCGCAAGAGGTCCGGGCGCTGGTGTTGCTAGATGGTATGGGGCCACCGAACGCGGCGGAGGTGGCGGATGATCAGACTTTGCAGCAGCGCTGGCGTGACCAGGTAGAATCCATGGTAGGTCTTAGCCGTGATTTGAAGGCCATGCCCGACTCAGCTGATGCCCTCGCTCGTCTGACCCGCAACAATCCGCGACTCGCGGTCGATCGGGCCCGCCAGATTGTCGAGGCAGGCATCGAAGCGCACCCCGATGGTGGTATTCGCTGGCGCTGGGACCCCATGATGAATATGGTTTGGCAAACATTTTCTTCGCTTGAAACTGAACAGCAAATGCGTTGGCTTGATTGCCCGGTTCTCATCATCACCGGTGAAGATGCCCTTCAGTATTGGACGGCTGGGCGAATGGGGCTGCAGGCGAGTGAGGCGCTGTATGCTGCTGAGTTAGGTCGGCGCCAGGGTTTGTTTGCGGATGCCCGCCATGTTGTGATTCCCCAGGCCGGGCACATGCTGCACTACGATCAACCGGATCAACTGAATATTGCATTACGCGTCTTTGTGGATTCTTTGTCGGCTCAGGATGCCTAGCCTGGCGAGCTTATTAGGGCGCCCCTGGTCGGGCACCCCTGGCCGGGCGCCCCTGCATACGCCTGGCGGTGATTATTTGAGCGGTATCGTGTCCTTTAGGGCGTTGGTCACAATCTCAGGCTCACGTTGAATGCTTGCCGGGTCGATCTGACGACTTAAGCCAAGAAAGTGTTGCAGGTCGTCCAGCATCAAGTACAGGCTTGGCACCAGAAACAAATTGATGACTGTCGCA
>DGOD01000335.1 GCA_002389265.1 Gammaproteobacteria bacterium UBA4475 | reverse complement strand
CTCGCCGGTACCGTTTGCCTTCTTGCTGTCTGCTTGTTGGCTCGAATCGACCTGCTGAGCCTTCGTGTCTTCGCTTTAAACTAACCCGCGATCGGTGCAATCGATTCAATTTTTGGCTGGCAATCCTCGCTGCCTGATCTCCTGCGAGCCGCCCCGAATATGATTTGAAATTTGCAGCGCGGACGCCCTATAGTGCATTGTCTGTTACGAGAGCGCCGACCGCCTGTCACAACCTCAGGTGTGTCCCCGGCGGAATATCATTCAGGGTGAGCGATTGTCGCTAGCATGAATTGAGGAGAGGACCATGTATCCAGGTAAATATGCCAGTCTGACGCCAAATCGCGCCGCGTATGTCATGGCCGGCTCTGGCCAAGTGGTCACCTACACCGATTTAGAACGGGGCTCGAATCAAGCCGCCCACTTGTTTCGTGCGCTGGGTTTAGCCCGTGGTGACCATCTCGCGATCTGCCTCGAAAACCATCCGGCGTTTCTCCAAATATGTTGGGGCGCGTTCCGTGCCGGTTTGTATTTTACGGCGATTTCTTATCGACTCCAGGCTGAAGAGGTGGAGTATATTGTGAATGACTGCGAAGCCAAGGTGGTGGTGACTTCGAGTTATCTGGCGGACACGTTCAACGGTTTTAAGTCGAACCTCGTCAATCAACCGGCATGCTTTATGTTGGATGGGGTGGTTGATGGGGCGCAGTCGTGGGAAGCGGCCATCGCGTCGATGCCTGAGACGCCCATTGTTGATGAGTCCTATGGCCAGAGTCTGCTTTATTCATCGGGGACCACGGGTCGACCCAAAGGGGTCAAAAAACCCCTGATCGATGTCCCCTGGGGTGAAAAAGTCGAGGTCTTTGAGGCCGCTCGAGAACGTTATGCCTTTGATACGGCGACGGTCTATCTGTCCCCTGCGCCTCTGTATCATGCCGCACCGCTGGGCTTTAACCTGAATGTGCTGCGCTTTGGTGGCACTTGCATCGTGATGGAGCAGTTCGACGGGCTGCAAGCGCTAGGGTTGATTGAGCGATTCGAGGTGACCCACAGTCAATGGGTACCCACCATGTTCGTGCGAATGTTGAAACTACCGGAGCAGGATCGTAAGCAGTATGACTTGAGTTCCCACCGCTTCGCAGTGCACGCCGCTGCCCCTTGTCCCGTGGTCGTCAAGCAAGCCATGATTGACTGGTGGGGACCGATTATCTTTGAATATTACGCGGGCACTGAAGGCAATGGTTCGACTGCGATCAGTTCCGAAGAGTGGCTGACTCATCCTGGGTCTGTAGGTCGCGCCGCGGGTAACTGCCAGCTGCATATTCTCGACGACGATGGGCATGAGGTGGCTGTGGGCGAGGTGGGCGGCGTGTACTTCGAGGGGGGCGGCCAGTTCGAATATCTCGGTGATTCGGATAAGACAGACTCTTCTCGCTCGAGCGAGGGCTGGACGACGCTGGGCGATGTGGGGCATGTTGATGGGGAAGGTTATCTTTATCTGACGGATCGTAAGTCTTTTATGATTATTTCAGGTGGCGTCAATATTTACCCGCAAGAGGCAGAGAATATTTTAATCTCCCATCCTGCCGTCGCGGATGTTGCGGTTTTCGGTATCCCGGATGAAGAGTTCGGCGAACAGGTCAAAGCCGTGGTTCAACCGATGTCGATGGCCGACGTGGGTCCTGAACTGGAGGCTGAGTTGATTGCTTTTGCCCGCAGCAAAATTGCTCACCTAAAGTGTCCAAAATCCGTGGATTTTTTGGCAGAGTTACCGCGTCATCCAACCGGTAAGCTTTATAAACGTCTGTTGAAGGATCAATACTGGCCAGCTAGGAGTTGAGAGTTAAGGATTAAGGATGAAGGGTTAAGGGTTAAGGGTTAAGTGTTAAGAACTGGAATGAGTGCTTGCCCAGCACCGAGCTCGAATTTGATTGAGCTTGGCAACCCAGCTGGTTTACTCTTGGTATCAAATAAATCGTAAAAAGGGGCAAGTATGAGTCTTGACGCGTTTCGAGAAGAGGTCAGAGCCTGGCTCGCCGACAATTGTCCTGCGGCTGCCCGTGGGCCAGGTGAAGCGATCCCCATCGGCAGCGTCAGGCCGATTGAGCCTGAACTCTTGGCCTGGCGCCATGCCTTGGGCAGTAAAGGCTGGAGTATTCCCTTATGGCCCAAGGAATACGGAGGCGGTGGCTTAAGCCCTGAACAAAATCAAGTTTTGCAAAGTGAGCTGCGGGCCATTGAGGCCAGGCTGCCCATGCCAGGTATGGGGACCTCCATGATTGGTCCGACCCTGCTTGAA
Source organism: Gammaproteobacteria bacterium UBA4475 (assembly GCA_002389265.1). Taxonomy (GTDB): domain Bacteria; phylum Pseudomonadota; class Gammaproteobacteria; order Pseudomonadales; family Azotimanducaceae; genus UBA4582. The sequence continues at coordinate 2,773 of DGOD01000335.1, read as the reverse complement.
TACGGCACAGAAGAACAAAAGCTTCGGCATATTCCCAGTATCGCTATGGGTGATATTGGTTGGTGCCAGGGTTATTCAGAACCGGGTGCGGGCTCAGACCTGGCGAGTCTGCGAACCCAGGCCGTGGATAAGGGCGATATATTCGAGATCAATGGACAGAAAATCTGGACCTCGGGGGCTCAGTTTGCTGACTGGATGTTTGCCCTGGTGCGCACAGATCCGAATGTGCCGAAGCATGAAGGCATCAGCTTTATGTTGCTCGATATGCACCAGCCTGGGGTTTCGATCAAACCCATTCGGTTGATCGCCGGTTCTTCACCTTTTTGCGAGACGTTCTTCGATAATGCAGTCGCTCGCAAGGATGATCTGATTGGTCAGCTCAATCGTGGCTGGGCGGTTGCTAAACGCCTGCTGCAGCACGAACGCTCTGGTCAAGGTGGTCTGGGGGAAGGTGGTCCGCGGCATCTGGGGCCAGCCACGACCCTGGCTGAAATAGCCAAAACTTATATTGGCGTGGATCAAGGTGGCAAAATTCTCGACAGCTCAACCCGTGATTCGGTTGTTCGGTTTGCCATGAATGCCCAAAGTTTTCAGCTGACTCAACGTCGAGCCAAGGAAGAGAACACATCGGGTAAAACCATGGGTGAGGCCATTTCGATCTTTAAACTTTATGGTGCAACACTCGCCCGTGATGGTGCCGAGTTTCGTGCTCAGATGATGGGCTCGCAGGGTTATGGCTGGGAGGGAGAGGGCTTTGCTACTGAGGAACTTGAGGCGACTCGGGCCTTTTTGAGTAGTCGTGCCCATACGATTTATGGTGGTACCAATGAGGTGCAGCGTAATATTATTGCCAAACGCGTGCTTGGATTGCCGGACTAGGCGCCCCCAGCTCGGCGCCCCCAGCTCGATCGCAAATAAAGGCCGCCCCGGAACCTCCGGTTGCGGCCTTTTTGTTGGGGTCCTTCTTGTTGAGGTCCTTCTTAGAGAGATCCTTCTTGTAGAAGGCCCTCTTGTCGAAGGCCTACAGGCTGAAGTGGATGCCGGCGCTCGCGGCCCTGCCAGGAGCCCGAAAGCCAAACACTTCTTCGTAGTCTGCTGCGAGAGCGTTGTCGAGTCGCAGTCGCAGTTGGATCTGGTCACTGACGTGGTGATTGAAAGCGATATTGACCAGCGTGTAGCGCTTCAGGTTCACGCGGATCTGAAAGGGTGGTACCGGTGGAAAGAAATTGTCGAGCTGACTGCCCGTGTGAATCACGGCGACGTTCAAATTGCTGTGTTGCCAGGCATAGTTGCCGTTCACGGAAAAATGGTGGCGCGGACGTCTGATCTCGTCTTGTGGGTCGGGGCCATTGGCATCCTCTTTGGCATCAAGATAGGTGTAACTGCCCCGTATTTTCAGGTGCTCGGTGATTAGCCAGTTCAAGTCGAGTTCAAGGCCTTGACGCTCTGATAATGTTGCGTTGTTGCTAGCGGTGAACGCGGCCGATGTGCTATCGAAGACGAAACCGTTGATTTCATTCGTCAGACTCGAGTGGAACCAGCTGGCGGAGATCAGTATACCCTGCGCCGGAATCTGTTGCCGAAGCCCCAATTCCCAGCTCCGTGCCTGCTCGGGTTTGAGTGCTGGATTGCCGCGAAAGGAATCAAAAAAACCGAAGCGTTCGGTGAAAGTGGGATTTTTACTCGCGTCACCCACAGACGCAAACAGTGTCGTGGTATCAGTAGTGTGCCAGGCTGCTGTTGTGCGCCAGCTGAAGGCATTTTGAAACTCGCTGTTATTTTCTTGTCGGGCGCTTACGGATAGCTCTAGGTCTTCACCATTACGCCGGTATTCTGCGGCTAGGGCTTTGTTGCTCGTAGTCAGGTCCTTATTGGGGTCGCCGAAGAAGCTGGCGGTGCCGCGTTGGGCGTAGTCTTCGATTTCATGTTCAGCAATGAAGGTGAGCGTGTGCGGGCCTAAAAATAGATCTGTTTGTGACATGATCCTATCCCGAGTGCCGCGACTGATGTCGGGGCTGGTTTGGCCGGTCAAATTGGTGTTGTCTGAGTCTGATCTTGAGAGGCTCAATGACTGGTTGAGTCTGCCATCCAGCATGCTGAATGCGGCTGATGCCATGCTGTAGGTCTGTTTAGCATCGGTCCGAAAATCAGCATCGACGGGCAAGCCAGTTATTGCAAAATCAATGTCGTCAAAGGCCGAGCTGGAGTTCGTCTGCCGATAGCTGAAGCCAAGCTGCAGGTTATTATCTGTTCGGTACTGACCATTCATGGCGATGGTCGTATTTTCGTAGCCGTCGTCTTCGGTACCTTGGCGGGAGATGTTGGTGCCATCGGTTCTATAGTCATTGATCCCGAGACTGAACTGATATTGGCGCTCACTGAAAAAATAGTTGGCGCCAACAGCCTGGCTGTTGAATGCGCCTATTTCAGAGTCCAATGATAGGCGGTGATGGTTTCCACTATCGACGCGAGGTACGGTGATAATGTTGATGACGCCGGCTAGAGCGTCGCTACCCCATAGGGCGCTTTGCGGTCCGCGGACAATTTCAATTCGTTCGATTTGATCGGCATTCAGGTGCGCAAAATTAAACTCGCTTCCCTGAGACACGTCATTAGCTTCAATGCCATCAATCAGAACCAATACCTGATTGGCTTCGGCACCTCTGACTCTAACTTGAGTTACTGCCCCCCTCGATCCTTGTTGGCTGACGGCAAAACCCGGTATCTCTCTTAACAAATCAGCGATGCTGTTGGCGTTTCTCTGCTGAATGTC
>DGOD01000021.1:8282-8509 GCA_002389265.1 Gammaproteobacteria bacterium UBA4475 | reverse complement strand
GGTTGAAAATACTGCTGCCAGGCAATCCTGACAATGACTTTATGTCGCGTTAATACCGAATACTCGCTTTCCGGCCAACCTTAGATAATGTCAAACTCAATTCGGCCAAAACTTTTGGGCGCTCCCGCATCATCACACATGTATTGCGCAATGTAATGCCCGGGGGTCGCCAATTGCACTCGCCCCAAAGAACCTGTCATCAGATAATGGCCCTTCAGCACGGCGTA
>DGOD01000021.1:0-8264 GCA_002389265.1 Gammaproteobacteria bacterium UBA4475 | reverse complement strand
CCCTGGGCCAGAGAATGATTGATGAGCCAAACCAGGACCGCGGCTTGACTGCCCATCGCATCGCGACCATGAGCGCGGCTCAATGCTTCGTCACCGCGGTGCAGCGTCACTTCAATGTCGTCTGGGTTCACGGGCTGCAGATCGGCTAAGCCGATAATATAGCCACCTGCTGCCGAGTTGGCGGCCACCAAGTCAGCGCCAGACATAGCCCTGCCAGCAGGATTGGGGGTGGCATAGCCAGCATCGGCAATCTCAACCATCGGCAATGAGCAATCGATATACTCGTTGAGGTTTTCAAGGCTGACCGGATGGGTGACCGCCCGGCTTATTCGATAGCCAATTTCCGTCTCTATGATCGGCCGGCAAAAATCTGCCAGTTTGATCTGACATGGTGACGGGTACTCATGTCCCGACACCAAAACACCACCGGCCGGCGTCGTCATACCCATAGACTGCTGAGCTGGTGTGTTGGTGAGCGCCGCCTTGAACCCCCGAATATGCCGGGGCTGACTCATCCCCGCCAGCAACAAATCAACATAGGCCCGCTGCAGCTCATAACCACGACTCAGAATAGGGTCTTCGCTATCACTTAACAAAGGCATGGGCTCACATGCCTCATGGGCGGCCAGGGCGCGGCGGGCAAATTCGTGGTTCGTTTCAGTCATTCGGTTACTTTCCCTCTTGCCATTCATCTGAATCAGAGAATCGATGGCGTAAAAATTCCATTGGCGCGCCGAACAGCCCCACGCGCCAATGCCTCGCAGATCATTCTCGATGAAAGGCAACCAGTTATACCTAAATTCTCCTCGCCAGAAAAGCCTTGCTCGTCGCCCAAAAGACCCTAGTGAAGCTGCACAGCAATATCGGCGCCCTGTGAAGGGCGGCACCCGGTGCAAAATTTAAATCTAGCCAAAGCCTCGGCTTTATCTATAATGCACTGCACAATACAATTTCCGCGATCAATGGATTTAGAAGGTAACAAACATGCTGTCGATGAGCTCATCCCAGTCAAAGTATGATAGAAAAATGCGTCGAGCCAAGAGTCACGAGGAGTGGCTCGAAGCTGCCCATGAGCACGATACTGCCACACGGCGAGACAAATGGCGCCAGGAGCAACAATCTTCAAAGTATGACTATCTCAATATCCAGAGCCGAGTTGACGAGCTGCGCAAGCTGCGGGCTAATCACGATGATGTGGGCTTATTGTACGCCCTCAACCAGGGTATTCATGGCAATCAGGGCGGCATGGGCAATAGTGCCTTATATAATCAATCCAAGGTCGGCACGAAGAAGCTGATCGAAGATTACGTCGATGAGATTGTCGATGCGCTCCAACATATCAGTGACCTGCCAGAATCCGACGAAATCACTCACGAAGACAAGATTGATTTTTTCCACCGTGCCAATCTGTGCTTTGGCAGTTCGGCACTGATGTTATCCGGCGCCGGATCCCTGGGGCATTTTCACCACGGTGTCGTCAAAGCGCTACTGCAGCACGATCTGCTACCAGACATCATCTCGGGCTCCAGCGCTGGATCCATCTTCGCTGCTGTCCTGGGCACTCACACTAATGAGGAGCTTGAGGTGGTGCTGATCGGTAACAATATGCTGGACCCCTTTGACGATGATCTGGAACAGCGCCCATGGGGCAAGGTCCGACCACAAATGGATGCAGACACCCTGCGCCTGATGCTGGAATCGACTATTCCCGATATGACTTTTCAGGAAGCCTACGAAAAAACTGGGCGCTCCATCAGCGTTACGATCGCACCCATGGAAGAGCACCAATCTTCTCGTCTGATGAATGCTATTACCTCACCGAATGTGTATATTCGCACCGCAGTACTGGCATCCTGCGCGGTACCCGGCGTCTTTCCCCCGGTCATGTTGATGGCCAAAAATGTTTATGGCGAACCGCAGCCTTACCTGCCCAACCGCCGCTGGGTAGATGGCGCCGTGACCGACGACCTGCCCGCTAAACGCCTGGCCAGACTTTATGGCGTCAATCACTATATTGTCAGTCAAGCCAACCCACTGGCCCTGGCCATGATGAGCACGGCGAAATTTGTCCCCATGCCAGACCTGACTAAAAACATCCTGCGTCACACGACCCATGAAATCCTTCGCGCCAGCGAGAAGTTCTCTCGGCGCTACCTGCGCCAGGTCCCTAGCATCGGCCAAGGCATGAGTATGTTTTATTCGGTGATGGCTCAGAATTACGAGGGTGATATCAATATTGTCCCCAGTTTCAATTACGTCGACCCACAAAATCTCCTTGCTCGGCTGAACGCGAAGGAAATTGAAGACCTGATACTGGAAGGCGAGCGCGCGACCTGGCCGCAGCTTGAGCGAATCAAAATTTGCACTAAAATTGGTCGAACTTTGTCGCGGATTCTCGATCACCACGCCGAGCACGACATCAAGTCCTTCTATAAGAAGCGCAACGCCGGTCAGCGTAAGTCGTCACCGACGAAGCAACCCACGGCGAGCCAAGAATAATCATGCCACCAACGACCACGCCAACAGCATTCACTTGTTGGCGTGGTCATTTAGCGCATTTTCTTTCTTCCTCGGCGGTCAATCATTAGGCATTCTTGATGGTCATGCCGCCATCAACCGGCAAGACAACCCCCGTAATATACTGGGCTGCTGGCAACGCCAGGCTCAGTGTCGCATGCGCAACTTCTTCGGGCTCAGCATAGCGTTTCAGGGCCACCCGCCGGCGGGCAAAGATGGCTTTTTGTTCGTCTGGAATCGCAACAGTCATGCCCGTATTGATCGGTCCTGGGCACACACAATTAACGGTAATCGCTTCAGGACCCAGTTCCACAGCCAGAGACCGGGTCAAACCCACGACCCCGGTCTTGGCTGCGGTATAGGGGCTACCAAACTTGGTAGCACCCAAGGCCTCAGTCGACGCAATATTGATAATTCGTGGATGCGCCGCCTTGCGCAGGTACGGCAAAGCCGCTCGAATAGTCAACATCTGGGCAGTGAGCAGCACCGCCAGGGTCTTGTCCCAGGCGGCAAGATACGCCTCAGCGTCAATCGGTGAAAAAATCGAGATGCCCGCATTATTCACCAAGATATCGATGCCGCCAAAATGCGCCGCTATCTCGTCAAACACGGGTTGAATAGACTCGCCCTGAGACAAATCCAGCACCCAACCCTTGGCATCATAGCCAGCGTCGGTCATTTCTCTAACCACTGCCGACAGCGCGTCAGCATTGATGTCTAGCGCCGCGACTCTGGCCCCCTCGTCAGCAAACAGATGGGCTGTCGCCCGACCCATACCACTGGCAGCGCCGGTGATGATCACGACTTTTCCGGCTACTGACCGGCTCAATGTAGATAGCTTCATTAGTTTGTTAGCCTCATTGATTCAACTCCCCTATATCGCCCTTTGACCGCTAATAATCCAAGGCTCTACAGAAGTGTGCCCCATCTCCCCCGTTCGACGCAAATAGGGTACTATTGCTGAATCCGAACACTCGCCACGAGCCGATAGTTATCATGACTGAAACCACGCGATACACCACTGTTGAGATTGCCAAGCAGGCGCTCAATTTTTCCATCGCGCATTTCACGATTTTCTCGGCGACGGAGCGCGAAGACCTCCACGGCCACAATTTTCAACTCGAATGTAAAGTCACCGCGCCACTGGGCAATGATGGCCTGCTGTTCGACTACGGTATTTTGAAAAAATTGTTACGCGCCCTGTGCGATGAAATCGATGAGCAAGTGATTCTGCCCGGCAACTCTCCGTACTTGAACTTGACTCAATCAGAAGGTTATACCGTTGCCCTTTTTAACGGTGAGCGCATTCCGTTCCTGCCTCGTGACGTCACTGTGCTGCCCATAGCGAACACAACCGTAGAGGAATTCTCGCATTACTTTCTCAACAAGTTGAGAGGCGATTCACTGATGCAAGAAAACTCGATCATTGCCCTGTCGGTCAAGGTTTCATCCAGCCCTGGCCAATACGGCATCGCCGATTGGAGACTAGAATGAAAACACTATTGATCACCGGCGCCAGCAAAGGCATAGGCCTTGCAATGGCACGAATGTGTCTTGCCGACAATTATCGCGTGGTGAATTTATCGAGAAGCCCAGCACCTGACGCAGGTATCGAGAATCACGCGATTGACCTGTCCAGCTCCAGTGCCGAGTCTCGGCTTAAATCTCTATTAGGCAAAGTGCTTGAGAAAGGCGAAATCGTCTTGGTGCACAATGCTGCAAAACTAAATAGCGACACGGCGAACAATACAACTACCGATGATTTTCGTGACATCATGGATATTAATCTGATCGCGCCACACACCCTGAATCAATTAGTAATACCTTTCATGCACACCGGCTCGAGCATCATCTATATTGGTTCAACCCTGTCTGAAAAAGCCGTCGCCAACACCTATAGCTATGTTGTTAGCAAACACGCCATGATTGGCATGATGCGGGCAACATGCCAGGATCTGGCAGGCAGCGGCATTCACACCGCCTGCGTCTGCCCCGGTTTTACTGATACTGAAATGCTTCGAGAACATGTTGGCAAAGACCAGGAAGTGTTAAGCAGCATTGCCGCCATGAGCACTTTTGGCCGTCTGGTGAGCCCCATTGAAGTCGCTACCACCATCAAGTTCGCCGCCGAGAACCCCGTGATCAACGGCGCAGTGATTCATGCTAATTTAGGCCAGATAGAAAGCTAATAGGCCACACTAACTCAAAACAAAAGCTGGTTTTAGATTGGAGACGATGATGCAGGTGAGTGACGAAGTCAGAGAAAAAAGAGAACGGGTTTTTCTGGTTCTCGCGGGTTTTTTTCTCTGCGCAATGACCATGCTGAATATCATCGGCATCACCCGCTTTGTACAGATCGGCCCCATGGCCCTCGCAGTTGGCGTACTGCCCTATCCCTTGACGTTTCTGTGTACCGATCTGGTGAGCGAACTGTATGGTCGCGCTCGGGCCAATTTTCTGGTGACTGTCGGGCTAATGCTGAATGGCTTTATCATTCTGACCATGTGGGTCAGCAATCAGATGCCATCCGCGGATGTCCAACCGCCCTGGCAGCTGATTCAGCTGGCTGAAGATATCGCCTTACCCAATGGCGACATGGCGAGCCATTCTGTTGAGTTGTTTTCTCTGCTGTATGCCACCACTTCCGGGGCAGTGCTGGCATCAATGATCGCCTATATCGCCGCCCAGTATTGTGACGTCTATTTATTCCATTTTTGGAAGCGTCTCACCAACGGTAAACACCTTTGGCTGCGCAATAACGGCAGTACGCTCATCAGTCAGGGCGTAGATTCCTTCATGGTTATCATCGTGACATTTGGCGCGCAATTCATCGCCGGGGCTATGACAGCCGGCGCCCTACTCGTCTTGATGGGTAGCAATTACCTTTTCAAAATGTGTGTAGCAGCCGCCGATACCCTGCCGTTTTATGCCGGAGTGCATTACCTGAAGCGATACCTGGAATTCAGTGACGAGGAAATGGCCCGACATATTTAAGGAGCGAGATTGCATCCCTCAAGCGTCTTAACCTATTGGATTGGCGATGCCGCCAAAGATCCTGCTGCCGCCCAAGCGCGCTCCAAATTATGGTACCGCAGTTCGGCCAAGGCAGACGCGGCGCTCACAACCCAGTTTGGCGAGATACTGCACTTGGCAGAACAACAGGCGCTGCGGCACTGGCAAAACAGCGTTCAAGGTCAGTTGGCACTGATCATTCTACTCGATCAGTTTTCGCGGAATATTTACCGCGGTACGGCGCATGCGTTCGCGAACGATAGCCAGGCTCTGGCTATCGCCTCGCAATTGGTTTTGGCCAATCAGCATCTCAGCCTCACACCCATCGAACAGGTATTTGTCTACCACCCCTTTGAACATGCAGAAGATCTTGCGACCCAGCAACAATCTGTCCAATTGTTCCAGCGCCTGCTCAACAACGCCCCAACCGCCTGGCATCAACAGCTTCGGGGTTTTTTACACCATGCCCAGGAACATCATGATATTGTGGCCACTTACGGCCGATTCCCGCATCGTAATCAGGTGCTTGGCCGGACGCATTCCGCAGCGGAAAATGATTATCTGGTTAATGCCAGGCGCTTCGGTCAATAATCAGTCACACACAACAAAAGGTCGCTCAGATGCACCAGGCTAACGACACATTGGGCAATGCCTACACCGTCAATCATGATGCCAGCGTGACGCAAATAGCCCATATTATTGACGCCTACCTCGGTTCTCAAGCGACGGTTATGCCCCTGCTTGATGAACTGTTGCGCACTGACCCAGACATGCCAATGGCCATCTGTCTGCGTACTTATCTGCTCAAACTTGGCAGCGACCCGCGCTTGGCCACGCCCATCCAACGGGGTCTCGACAGCCTGAAGGCACTCGAAGGCAGCCTCAACCCTCGAGAGAAGATGCATCTGCAAGCCCTGACAAGCTGGGTCGCCAACCAGTTACTGGCTACAGTTGAGACACTCGAGGCTATTCTTGCCAGCTATCCAAGAGATATGTTGGCCCTGCGACTCGCTCACTACTTGCATTTTTACGCGGGCAGCGCAAAGAATATGCGCGCTTCAGTCACTCGGTCTCTGAACAACTGGGCACCCGCTGACCCCTACTACGGTTACCTGTTAGGCATGTACAGCTTTGGCTTGGAAGAGTCCGGTGATTACACGCAGGCCGAGCGCTATGGCAAGCAGGCGATCGACTTTAACCCCGCTGATATCTGGGCCGCCCATGCGGTCACCCATGTGTTCCAAATGCAGGAACGTTTTGCCGAAGGAATTCAATGGATCGAGTCGTTAGTACCCCATTGGGACGAGGCCAACGGTTTCGTCTATCACCTGCATTGGCACAAGGCCTTATGCCATCTTGGGATGCGCGATAACGACGGTGCGCTGTCTATTTACGATACTCACCTTGCCAAAGCGGTTGATGACGACTTCTACTTGGACACCTGCAACGCCGCATCCCTGCTCTGGCGACTGGAGATTCTTGGCGTTGATGTCGGTCAACGCTGGCAGGCGCTGCAAGCCATATCGGCCGCCCGAGTCAGCGACAGTGAATTGATTTTTTCGACCCTGCATTACTTAATGGCGCCTGCCAGGCTGAATGACCAAGCCACCGTTGACCGCGCGCTGAAGAGTCTGCTCGCTTGGAGTCAGGCGAACACGACCCAGGGCGACATCTGCCGAGAAGTGGGCCTACCCATCGCCAATGCCCTTATCAATATCGGTAAGGGCGACGCGCACCAAGCCGCCAACGACCTGAGCGCGGTCGCCGACCAGATTTATTTGATTGGCGGTAGCCATGCGCAGCGGGACCTGTTCACCCAGATTCAACAATTCAGTGCGAGCCACTCGCACTCACATTAACAACGACAACACACTAAAGGTGACTCTATGGATTACGAACAAATCACTTATGAAGTTGAGAGTAATATCCTGACGCTGACGCTAAATCGGCCAGATAAGCTCAATGCCTTCACAGGAAAAATGATGGCGGAGATGATCGACGCTCTGGATTGTGCCGACGCCGATGACGCGGTCAAGGCGATTATCGTCACCGGTGCGGGCCGTGGTTTTTGCGCTGGCGCTGACCTGTCCTCAGGCAACAACACATTCAATGCTGACAGTAACGGCGGCGGACTAAAGCCCGACGGCGGCGGCCTTTTGACACTGCGCCTGTTCGATTGCTTGAAACCGGTTATCTCAGCTTGCAATGGTCCCGCTGTGGGCATTGGTGCCACCATGCAGTGCGCGATGGATATACGCCTGGCGTCAGAGGACGCTCGTTACGGCTTTGTCTTCGCCAAACGCGGCATCGTTCCTGAAGCCTGTTCCAGCTGGTTTTTACCGCGCCTGGTTGGCATTAGCCAAGCCTTGGAGTGGACCTATTCCGGCCGCGTTTTTGGTGCTGCCGAGGCCCACAAAGGCGGCCTGGTAAGGAGCGTCTATAAGCCCGCCGACTTGCTGCCTGCCGCCAGAGACCTGGCTCACGAGTTTGCCGAACAGACCTCATCAATCTCTATCGCGATGATTCGCAACATGATGTGGAAAATGCTGGGCGCCGATCATCCCATGGAAGCCCACAAGATCGATTCACGAGGCGTGTATTTCACCGGCCGGTCCGCTGACGCCCTCGAAGGCGTGCAATCCTTCCTCGACAAACGCCCCGCCGAGTTCCCCGGCAAAGTCAGCCAGGACATGCCTGAGTTTTTCCCCTGGTGGGAGACCCGTCATTTTAAATAG
>DGOD01000064.1 GCA_002389265.1 Gammaproteobacteria bacterium UBA4475 | reverse complement strand
TTCGCGATGCGGTGGCTAAGCAACTGGGTACCTTAGATTTTTCGCCGAACTTTCAGTTCGGCCATCCCTTGAGCTTTCAGCTGGCGGAACGCATTGCCGAGTTGATGCCTGACGGTCTCAATCATGTGATGTTCACCAACTCAGGATCAGAGGCGGCAGATACCTCCCTGAAGATTGCGCGGGCCTATTGGCGCCAAGCAGGGCAGCCGAACAAGACTCGGTTGATCGGTCGGGTCAAGGGTTATCATGGGGTCAATTTTGGTGGTGCCAGTGTGGGTGGTATCGGTGCCAACCGTAAAGCCTTTGGACCCTTGTTAGATGTGGATCACCTGCCTTCGACCCTGTTGGCAGAAAATGCGTTCACCGCCGGCATGCCCCAGTCGGGGGAATACCTCGCAGAACATTTATTGGAATTGATTAATCTGCATGACGCCTCGAATATCGCGGCGGTGATCGTTGAGCCCATGTCCGGCTCGGCAGGGGTGGTGGTGCCGCCTCATGGTTACCTGGCGCGGCTCCGGGAAATCTGCACCGCCCACGATATTTTGCTGATTTTTGACGAGGTCATCACTGGCTTTGGTCGTTGCGGCGCGAACACCGGTGCCGCCGCCTTTGGTGTCGTCCCGGATATGATCAACGTGGCCAAGCAATTGACCAACGGCGCTGTTCCCATGGGGGCGGTGGTGGTTACTGAGGCTATTTATGATGCGTTTATGACAAGTGACCTGCCAGAGCATGCCATTGAGCTGCCCCATGGTTATACCTATTCGGGCCATCCCGTGGCCTGTGCCGCGGCGCTGGCGGCGCTGGATGTGTTTGAGCGGGACAATCTCGCCCAACGAGCAGGGGCAGTGGCGGTGGACTTCGAGCGGCTGATCCACGAGCTCAGGGGTTCACCTCATGTTGTGGACATCCGCAATTATGGCTTGGCAGGGGCGATCCAGCTGGCGCCTCGTGACGGTGATCCGATAATCCGACCCTATGAAGTGGGTTTGGCCATGTGGCAGGCCGGGTTCTACGTCCGCTGGGGTGGTGACACCCTGCAGTTCGGCCCACCCTTTGAGTCGCCCGTCAGTGTCCTGGCGGAGATGTTTGATCGACTGGGGACCGAGCTCCACAGTCTTAAATAGCCCATTAATAGGCGCCGGTGGGCCGGCTTGTCACGGGCGGCTGTGAAGTGTCAGCTTTTTGTGTTGATCACGGCGAGCACAAGTCCTGCATTATAGATCAGGTAAGCGATCAGCAGCAGGACGCCTTCCAAACGGCTAATGATGCCCGCGGTGCGCTCACGAAAAGCGTAGCCCATGAGGAATAGCGCCGCAGTCAAGATTCCAAGTACGGGTAAATCTCGGCTGAGGATCCCAGGCTCCAGTATTGTCGGGCCAATGGTGCCGGTGATGCCGATGACTATAGAGGTATTAAACAGATTCGAGCCGATGATGTTGCCTAAGGCCAGGTCGTGTTCATTTTTGCGCACCGCTGCGATGGAGGCGGCGAGCTCCGGTAACGAGGTGCCCACAGCAACCACCGTCAGACCAATGATCAAGTCACTGATGCCGAGCGCGCGGGCAATTTCGACCCCGCCCCACACCAGAATCTGCGAACTGATGACCAGTAGAATCAGGCCAAAAACCACATAGGTGATAGCCCGTGCCATGCTCATAGGCGCTTGTAATTCTTGTTCAACCATCACCGCCAAATGATCGGTCTTGTTGTTGACACCCGCATGAATCGACCAAGCCATGATGACAACGAACAGGCCAATTAAGAGCCAGCCATCGGTTCGGCTCAACGCCCCATCCACATAGAGTAGTGCGGCCGCTGTGAGCGTCACAAAGGCCAGCAACGGCAGTTCCCGGCGTAATATCGACGACTCGACCCGAATCGGGCTGATGGCGGCGGTCAGACCTAAAATCAGGGCGATATTAGTGATGTTGGAGCCGAATGCATTACCCAGTGCCAGACCTGAGTTGCCCTGGCTAGCCGACAAACCACTGATCACCATTTCCGGCATAGAACTGCCAAAGCCGATGACCAGCATACCAATCAGCAACGGTGGCAGGCCCGCGCGTTTTGCCGCCGCGGCGGCGCCGTCGACGAATTTATCGGCGCTGAAGACAAGCAGCACAATACCAATAATGACGGCGGCGATAGCAAGCATGGAGTGAGAGAGTCTCTATTTGAAGGGCTGAGTATACCAAGCAACGGCTGGTGAATTGATTGAAATGTGGAATAAATTTTGATGCTGTACTCAGGTTCGCGCTTGTTGGTAACGGGCCTCTTTTTCTTGCCAGCGCGAGTTGACCCAGTGTTTGATATTCGAGATCTCATCGGCTGGGTTGCAGGTCACGTGCACATCCAACTGTTTGAGTCGACCACTGAGGATCTCCCAAAAATCCATGTCCGCGGGATAAATCAGGGTCACGTCGACGATATCGCAATGGGGCATATTATCGAGCATCAGTCGCAAGCCGCCGGTTTTGGGATTCAACAGATACTCATATTTTGACTTCAATTGCTCGCGTTTCGCCGGGGTAAAGCGCGTGCCTTCAATAAAGTTCAGCAACGCAAACGGGCTGTTGTCCATTTCCATCACAGCGCTGGTTACCGAGTCAAAGTCTTTGCCCTTACCGCCGGGTTTTTGGCCTCGCGTCAGGCGCGGAAAGTTGAGGGCCAAACATACCCAGCCCACCACAGGCACGTAGATCAGCTCTTTCTTCACCAGGAACTTGATGATGGGACCATGGGGAACAATCACCGCTTGTAACGCCAGAATATCGAACCAGCTACGGTGATTGCTGATGACCAGCATCTTTTGCCATTTGCTGGTGGGTAAATCCCCCGTCACCTGCATGCGAATGCCGAGTATCCGTTGTAACCAGAAGGAATTGCCGGCCACCGCGCCACGGTAACTCAGATCGGTGCAGAAATCGCAGCCCCGTCGAACCGCCGCGATGGGAATTAAGGCCGGGATCAGCGCGAATAAAATCAGGAACGGGATCCAGAACAGCAAGTTAACCGTGATGGCTGTGAGCGAGATCGCGCTGATACAGTGTCGCAGAGGGTTCAGAGTGAGTGGCCTTATGATTTTTAAAGAGAAATTAACGAATTCCCGGCTTAAATGCCAGCAACCTGACTTATAAAAACCGCTCTGCAAGCCCGCTGTCACGACGAGCATGAGTATTGAGTGCCTCATTCAGCAGTGCTTCGGTACTATACAGAATGATGCGCTGGCGCGATCTCGTCACCGCGGTATAAAGCAGCTCACGGCTCACCAGTGGTTCGGCCCTGGTTGACGCGCTGGCTGGTAGTACCAGCGTCACCTCATTAAATTCCGAGCCTTGCGACTTGTGCACTGTCATCACGAAACAGGTCTCATGGGGCGGCAAGCGCGAGGCCAGGTGAGTCATGATAGCGCCATCACTGTCGCGAAAAGCCACATGAAAACGTCGATCTTCAAGATTGAACAAGCAAATACCCACGTCACCATTGAATAAGCCCAGCGCATAGTCGTTGCGCATAATCATGATTGGCCGGCCATGATAAAAGGCCGGGCCGGTACGAAAGCCAGTGGCCAATAGTTGGGCCTCGATCCCCAGGTTCAATTGCTCAACACCATAGTCGCCCTCGCGTACCGCTGACAAAATGCGAGTCTGCTCAAACTGGTCAAGCAACTCACCGGCTGTGCGGTTAGTATCGGCCGCCAGGGCCAGATAGTCGGCGAAGGGCGCCAGCAGCAGACTCGGGTTTTGTTGCAGTTCGGTAACGGGCCGAATACTGACCTGCGCATTGGCGCTAATGGGCTCCCCCTGTTGAATCGCTCGAGCCAATTGACCGATGCCCTGATCGGCATCGAAACGATAGCTTTTTGTCAGGCGGCATAGGGCATCTTTGAGCTTGTGATCGCCAGCGTTGATGGGCAGCTCAGTGTCGAGCACTGCGGCGGCCAGATCATGAAATGCGGCGGAATAGCCAGCCGGATAGCGGCAAATATCCATCAGAAGATTACCGGTCTCAACGGACGGCAATTGATCAGGATCACCGAGCAGCACCAGCTGGCAATGAGTGGGCAGTGCCCGTAGCAGCCGGTCCATCATTGCCAGGTCAACCATGGAGACCTCATCAACGATCAACAAATCCACCGTCAGAGGATGCTGTGCATCATGGCGCCAGCTTCTGCCATCCATGCGCATGCCCAACAATCGGTGCAGCGTCTGAACCTCCACAGCGAGCTTATCCGAACCTTGAGCCTGCCTGAGCCCTTGGTTCAGGCGCATGGCGGCCTTGCCCGTGGGCGCGGCCAGTTTGACGATGGCGTGCTCGTTACCGGGCAATGCGGCGAAGGCTTGCAACAGCTTCAGCACCGTGGTGGTTTTACCGGTACCCGGCCCGCCGGTAATCACCGTCAGGCGGCGGGTCAAGGCTTGCAGTGTCGCAACGGCCTGCCAATTGACGGTAGTTGGATTGTCACCAAACTGATCCGTCATAAGCTGCCGCAGTATTGGTGGCTCGGTCAACGGCATGGGTTGATTACGACTGATTAATTGAGTCGCAATCCGATATTCATACTGATAATAACGCTGTAAGTAGAGCTTGTTGTGCTCAAGC
>DGOD01000081.1 GCA_002389265.1 Gammaproteobacteria bacterium UBA4475 | reverse complement strand
CATGCCCTGCTCCTGGCCAAAGAAGGCGCCAGTGTTGTGGTTAACGACCTGGGTGGGGCTCGAGATGGTAGCGGCGCGAATGCCAATATGGCAGACCAGGTTGTCGACAAGATACTTGCGGCCGGCGGCAAGGCTGTCGCCGACTATGGCAACGTAGCAAAAGAAGCCGATGCCAAAGCCATGATCCAGCGGGCTGTCGATGAGTTCGGCAAGATCGACTTCATGATTGCCAACGCTGGCATTCTTCGTGACAAGTCCTTCAAGAATATGACCAATGAAATGTGGGATATCGTCGTCGATGTCCATCTGCGCGGCACCTATCTCACCGTGAAAGCCGCCTATGATCAGATGATTGAGCAGGGTCACGGCGGCAGTATCGTGGTCACCAGCTCCACGTCGGGCTTGATTGGTAACTTCGGCCAGACTAACTACGGCGCCGCCAAGGCAGGCATTGCCGGGTTTGCCCGCTGCCTGTTCCAGGAAGGCCTGAAGTACGGCATTCGCGTGAATATTCTTGCTCCCGCAGCCTGGTCTCGCCTAACAGAGGACATCTTCCCGCAGGGACAAGGTATGGAAGAACTGTTGTCACCAGACAAAGTATCGCCCATCGTCGCCTGGTTGGGCTCCGATGACGCCAAAGAGGTCACCGGCCGGACTTTCCTCGCCCAGGGTAACAATGTGACGCTGCTGTCATGGCAAGCCCATAGCCTCGCCAGCAAAGACAACAAGGAAGGTCCATGGGACGTGGAAGAGCTCGGCAAGACGGTCATGGCCCAGTACGAAAAGTGGCCGAAAGGACCACAGCCGACACCAAGAGAGTTTTAGCGCTGAGCTGCGGTCTAAAAACCCGCAACGCCGCTTCGCAGCGCGAGAACAGGCTGATGCCAGAGCGTGCTGACAGCGGTGAATAACACAGGGTGGCCCAGGCCACCCTTTTTTTGCCCGGATCGCGTGCCAAGGGCTGAAATTTAGGTATAGTCAGCTTATTGGCAAATAATCCGATGGAATCAAAGCCCATCACATCATTCAATGCCAGCAAACATTCAACTCCAGCCAACACTCAAAGAGCAACGAGGCAATTATGCAACAACAGTATGGCGACGTCAGTGTCACTCTGCCCGGCGGATTTGTCGCAATTTGCGAAATCCAGCGCGGGCCTAACAACTTTTTTGACCAGGATCTCATTAAGGACCTGGCTGACTGTTTTGAAGACCTGGACAATAATCCGGAATGCCGGGCTATTGTGCTGTGCTCTGAAGGCAAACACTTCTGTGCTGGCGCGAACTTCACCTCTGGTGCACGTAAAGACTCGGTGTCCAGTCATGGCGAAGGGGAAACAAACCCATTGTACGGTGAGGCCGTGCGGTTGTTTCGCTGCAAGACTCCGGTGATTGCCGCGGTCCAGGGCGCAGCGGTCGGTGGTGGCTTCGGCCTGGCCGTCATGGCTGACTTTCGAGTCGCTTGTTCCAATACACGGATGACGGCCAATTTCGTTAAACTCGGCTTTACCCCCGGATTTGGCCTGACCCATACCCTGCCCCGCATTATCGGCGTACAGAAGGCCAACTTACTGTTTATGACGGGCCGCCGCATCGATGGCCAAACCGCATACGACTGGGGTTTGGCAGATATCTTTACGGACAACGACCGAGTCCGCGAAGTGGCCATTGAGCTGGCTCAGGAAATCGCCGAGAACGCCCCCCTGGCACTGATCTCGGTACGAGAACAACTGCGGCCCGGACTCGCTGACGCAGTCAAGGCCATCACAGATATTGAGAGCCGCGAACAGTATTGGCTGCAGCGGACTAGCGACCATCGCGAGGGCGTGAAAGCCGTATCAGAAAAGCGTGCTGGTAATTTCCTGGGGCAATAATCGGGCGCTGGCCATCCGGCTTGACCTGCGAGTCCTTCAGGGAGCAAGCGAACCAGACCCCACTGGGTCTGGTTCGACTTGACTGCTGCCAACGACGCCAAGCCTGAGGGTTTGTCGTCCCCAGCCAGCGGCTGCCATTTGAACCCTTGCGCGCAAGACACGATGACTCAATTTGAGGTGCCGAAGCTTTGATTTGCGGCTACTTTGACTTACAGAAGCGTTCACTTGCAGCAGCCGCAGACTGGCGACAGCAGGGCTTAAAACAAGCTAACGATGGCGGCTATCCGCTCCCAGATATAGTCGACCTCAGCAACAGGCGTTCTGCCGCAGCGAACAATCACCAGGTCTTTCTGCGGTACACACAAAATACGCTGGCCGTCATAGCCACCGCAATAAAACCAATCGGGATGGTCTGGACTTAGCCACCACTGAGCACCATAGGCTTCCGTGTCACTTTGGTAAGTCGGCGTGCGCGCATAGTCAACCCAGCCCGCTGGCAGTATTTGCTGTCCATCCCAGACGCCATCCCGCAGATACAACAAACCAAACCGAGCAAAATCCTGTGGTGTCGCGAACAGATAGGACGAACCGATAAAGGTGCCCGAGGTATCGAATTTTGGGGTTGCACTACGAATGCCCAAAGGCTCGAACAATTCATCATTCATAAATCGCAACATTCCCGATGCACCCCCTTCGACGGTGTCTTTGAGAATACGACAGATAATATTGGTGGTGCCTGAAGCGTAGGACCAGACGCTTCCTGGCGCGTGGATCAGCGGTTTATTAGCAGCGAAAGCCCCCACATCATGGCGGCCATCAAACTGCAACATCGCAATGACGTCAGAGCCACTATCAATATAATCTTCCTGAAACTCTAGGCCGCTAGACATACGCAACAGTTGATCCAGGGTAATATCTCGGCGTGCATCATCCTGCCATTCTGGTACTGCAGCCGGTGCATAAATATCCAGCTTTCCCTGCTTAACCAAAATGCCCACCAGCGCATGCGTGATACTTTTCGCCATGGACCAGGAATATTGCAGATAGGCGGCACTGGCACCAGCATCATAGCGATCCAAGACCAGCTCACCTTGACTGATGATTTGCAGCGCGTAAGTCACCCCTTGGGCCTCGTTCAACTGGAAAATTTCGTCACAGTATTGCCGTAATTGATCCGCATCTGAGACGACAGGCTGATTTCGCGACCAGCGACCCGTAGGCCAAGGTGTGGCCGCCGGTTGCCGCGGTAACGGCGACAAATTTAGCGCGATGGATTCTGGACGCAGCATACTGTTATTCCTGAGTTTTGATTTCGAAGCGCTTATTTGTTCGAGGCGCTTAATTGAACGCGCTTATTTGAACGCGC
>DGOD01000188.1 GCA_002389265.1 Gammaproteobacteria bacterium UBA4475 | reverse complement strand
AATAAGTCGACCATCGATATGTTCTTTATTGCCGCGGCGCTGATGGCGGGGACCGCGGGCTTGCCTCATGTCATCGTGCGGTTTTTTACCGTCCCTCGGGTCAGAGACGCCAGAATATCGGCGGGCTATGCGCTGGTTTTAATTGCCTTGCTATACACGACCGCGCCTGCGGTGGCAGCGTTTGCTCGGATTAACATCATTAATGCTATGGATGGATTGCACTATAGCGAGGCGCCTGAGTGGTTTGGTAAGTGGGAAAATAGCGGACTGATCGCCTGGATTGATAAAAATAATGATGGTGAGATTCAATACCGCGGCGGTGCTGCCATGGAGCAGAAGCCAGTGTATGACCTTGGTCGAGGTGCGAGCGGTGAGCGATTACTCACTAATAAAGCCACCTCGAATGACAACGAACTCTATATTGACCGGGACATTATTGTCCTTGCTCACCCGGAAATCGCTCAGCTGCCGAACTGGGTCGTGGCTCTGGTGGCAGCTGGTGGTCTGGCTGCGGCTTTATCGACGGCGGCGGGTTTGTTATTGGTGATCTCCACGGCGATTGCCCATGACTTGTTGAAAAAGACTTTTCGGCCGAATATTACGGAGCGCCAAGAACTGCGTTACGCGCGCCTGGCTGCTGCCGTGGCGATCGCTATTGCGGGGCTGTTTGGCATCTATCCGCCGGGTTTCGTTGCAGAGGTGGTTGCCTTCGCCTTTGGTCTGGCCGCGGCTAGCTTTTTCCCGGTCATTCTTCTGGGTATTTTCTCGACTCGGATGAATAAGGAGGCCGCCATCAGCGGTATGCTCACTGGTTTGATCTTCACCTTTAGTTATATCGTTTATTTCAAGTTCATCAGCCCGGAAACCAATATTGCGGCTCACTGGTGGTTTGGTATATCGCCAGAAGGTATTGGCAGCCTGGGCATGATCCTGAATTTCATGGTGTCGTTCGTCGTCATGCGTATAACACCACCGCCACCCCAGGAAGTTCAGGATCTTGTCCAGCATATCCGGGTTCCACAAGCGAGGCCTAGCAGTCAATGAAAGACGCATCTGATCTTATTGCCCAGTACCAGAGTGAGGGCATCAAAAGAATTAAATTTGCTGTCTGCGACATCGACGGGGTGTTGCGTGGAAAATACATCAGCCTGGAGAAATTCGCTGCCATCGCGGCGGGCACTTCGGGTTTTTGTGACTGCGTACTCGGTTGGGACGTAGACGATCAGCTTTACGACAACGGGACCTTCACAGGCTGGCATACGGCCTATCCCGACGCTTTGGTACGACTTGATCTAAGCACTGAGCGAAGACTACAGGATGAAGGTAATATGCCATTCTTTCTCGGCGACTTCGTCATTCAGGATCAGCAAAAGTTCCACCCAATTTGTCCTCGAAGTCGTCTCAAGGAGGTCTTGAACCGAGCACAACAGGCAGGTTTGGGTGCGAAATTAGCCTTTGAATATGAGTTTTTTGTATTCGACGAAACGCCCCATTCAATCCGTGAAAAAAACTACCGAAATCTGGTGCCGCTGTCGCCGGGTAATTTTGGTTATTCCATACTCAGGACGAATACCTATGCTGATTTGTTCAACGAGTTAATGGACTACTGTATAGCGCATAATTTTCCGCTGGAATGTCTGCATTGTGAAACAGGCCCCGGTGTCTGGGAGGGCGCTATTACTGTTGATGACGCCTTGGCGGCGGCGGATAAAGCGGTGATGTTCAAGACCTTTGTGAAATCCTTCTTTCAACGTAAAGGCTTGGTCGCAACGTTTATGGCCAAATGGTCCATGGACTATCCAGGCCAAAGTGGCCACTGTCATCAATCGCTCCAACATCTGAATAATGGTGAGAGTGCATTTTTTGATTCAAATGCGGCCTATTCCATGAGCGAATTGCAAAAATCCTATGTCGCGGGTCAGCAAAAATACCTACGCCAATTATTGGCAGTCACTTCACCGACCATTAACAGTTATACGCGGCTGGTTAAAGGAGCTTGGGCGCCAACGGCAGCCACATGGGGCGTCGAAAATCGTACCACAGCATTACGCGTGATTCCTGGTTCTGCAAAAAGTCAGCGAGTTGAGTTCAGGGTTGGCTCTGCTGATGCGAATCCTTATCTCGTGGCTGCAGCGACCCTGGGGGCTGGGTTGCTCGGCATTGAGGAAAGGCTTGAACTGACGGCTCCTGTCGTGGGGGATGCCTATGCAATTCAAGATCAGCTGCCGCCGGATTGGCAGTTTCCGACGAATTTGCGAGATGCAAATCGAGCCTTGGCTAAGTCGGAAGCGGCAAAAAACTTATTTGGCGAGCCCTTTGTTGAGCACTATGTTGCCAGCCGAGACTGGGAAGTTCGGCAGTATGAAAAACAGGTGACTGACTGGCAACTACAACGCTATTTCGAAATTATTTAGGCGCGGCATCACTGGCGGAACAAGTATTGAAAATCGGCATTCTAAAAGCAGACTCTGTCCTCGAGCAGTTTCAAGTTGATTTCGGCGAGTATCCGGAAATGGTATCTCGCGTGCTAAGCGCAGCCACGCAGGTTGAAGGCGATGAAACGCTTGAGTTTGTTGCTTTCGATGTTGAGCATGGCCAATATCCTGAAGACATTGGCGATTGTGATGGCTACATTATCACTGGCAGCAAAAAAAGTGTTTATGACGATGAACCCTGGATTCATCGATTGCGCGAGTTTGTGGTTAAGCTGGATCAAACCCAAACACCGACAGTAGGTATTTGCTTCGGTCACCAGATGATGGCAGAAGCCTTAGGGGGCAAAACCGAACCTGCCGATGTGGGCTGGCGGGTTGGCGTGCATAACGCGGAAGTCCTCGCCAAGGCCGAGTTCATGAGTCCTGTCGCGAATCAATTTGCGTTACTGTACTCCCACAAAGACCAGGTAAGCATCCTGCCACCAGGCGCCACTCTGCTGGCGAGCAGCAACAATTGCCCAAATGCTATGTTCACGGTAGGCGAGCATATGCTGGCTCTGCAGGGGCATCCGGAATTCATCAAGGAATATTCACAGGGTCTGATGGAGCTACGTCAGGAAATGCTCGGTGCTGAAAAATTTAGCGCAGGTATTGCCTCGCTCAATATGCTGACTGACCAGTCACTAATCGCTGCCTGGATACTTCGGTTTCTGTCAAGCAGTCGTCCTCAAGCCCGCCTCGAATAGCGATTTTGCAGTTTTTACGGACCAATTCTCGCGGTGTCATCGATGGCGCGGGCAGTGCAGTTACTGAAATTAGTCGCTGATCTAATTTAGTTGTGATTCATCGCGGCTTAGTGCAAATTCTGTCGCTTTATTAAAATCTCTATTAAAAGAAGGAAGGCCGTCGTGGTGGATAACATGTCTCGCCGGGGTTTTGACCCCTTGACCTATTATTTCGAAGACCAGGCACCGGGTAGTGGCGATGTGACAAAGGTCGCCGAGGGCTGTTATTGGGCGCGTTTACCCATGGGTGGGCGCCTGAACCACATTAACGTCTGGTTGCTGAAAGATCATGATGGCTGGACGATTGTGGATACCGGCCTGAATTCGCCGGATGTTCAGCAAGACTGGCAGGCTATTTTCAAGCAACACCTTGGCGGGCTACCTGTTATCCGAGTGATCGCGACGCATTTGCACGCAGATCACACGGGTAATGCCGGTTGGCTCTGTCGTCAATGGGGTTGTGAGCTCTGGATGAGTCGCAGTGATTTTTACATGTGTAAGGTGATGGCTGCCGATGGACCTGCCGATGTGCCGGATGACGCCATCAAGTTCTACCGACAGGCTGGCTTTGATGAGGCCCGACTGGATCGATATCGTAGTCGCTTTGGTCAGTTTGGCGCCAATATCACGCCGCTACCGGCGGGTTATCGACGTATCAAAGATGGTCAGTACATCGATATTGGTGGCCGCGAGTGGCGAGCATTGATCGGTCATGGCCATGCGCCGGAACACGTCTGTTTATATTGCCCGGAGCTCAAGATCATTATCGGCGGTGACCAACTGCTACCCAAAATCACCCCTAATGTCGGGGTCCAGCCCTCGGAGCCGCAGGCTAATCC
>DGOD01000147.1:2712-6999 GCA_002389265.1 Gammaproteobacteria bacterium UBA4475 | reverse complement strand
CAAACAGGGTAAATTAGCGTACTATTCTCTTTTTTCGTGCCTCGTCGTGAGTTGGTGATTATCGCCGCTCGGCCTGAAGAAGGTGGATTTTGCTTCATCATCGAAACAGCCATAATCTTGATTCCGAGGAAGTTGTCCTCGGTTCCTCTGATGTCATGCAGGAACTTTGGCAATTGGTAGGTGCCGCTGCCCGCGGTAATACGTCAGTCTTAATTCGAGGTGAAACCGGCGCCGGCAAAGAAATCGTTGCGCGTCAATTGCATCTGCTATCTGCTCGCCGCAAAGGCCCCTTCATAGCGATTAACTGTGGGGCTATCCCCGCTGATTTGCTTGAAAGTGAATTGTTCGGTCATCGCAAAGGCGCGTTCACCGGTGCCATCTCAGATTACGCCGGCCAGTTGCTGTCGGCTAACGGCGGCACCCTGTTTCTTGATGAGATCGGCGATATGCCGCGCGCACTGCAAGTCAAACTATTGCGCGTGCTCGAAGAGCGCGTCATTGTGCCCGTGGGTTCCACTGAACGGATCCCAATTGACGTCAGAGTAGTCAGCGCAACCCATCAGGATTTAGAAGTATTGACCGAACAGAAGCTGTTTCGAGAAGATCTGTTTTATCGCCTGAATGTTTTCCCTCTGCTGGTACCGGCGTTGCGTGATCGTTTGCTAGATTTGCCCGAGTTGATCAGTTTTTTCTCTCGAAAATTGGTGACTGAAGGTGAGGTGCCCACGTTTACTGATGAATCTATGAAGATATTGCGTGGCTACCACTGGCCAGGCAACCTTCGCGAGTTATCTAATCTTGTCGCCCGAATGCATGCCATTTCGCCCACTGCGGTGATGGATATCACCACCGTGCCAAAGAGTTTGTTGCCGGCGCGGATTTGTGAGGCAATACAAAGCATAGCTTCACGAGGGCGTTCAGTTGCGGCTGAAGCTCACACAGGACCCATGATGGATGCCCAAGGGTTAATGGATGATCGGCTGGAGCAAGCGCTGGGCTTTACCCAGAGCGATGTGCCATTGCCTAAAGACGGCTTTGCCCTTAAGGACTTGTTGCAGGATATAGAGGTGAACGTCATTCGCAAAGCGCTGGATTCGACCCAGTGGAACGTCTCTTCTGCAGCTAAATTACTGGATATGCACAGAACCACGCTAATTCAAAAGATCAGTAAGCTCGATATTGCTCAGGATAACTCCCCCGTCACCAATTAATCATTCCCTGGTTTGGTCAAGTGCCGACGCCCAACCTGGTCTGGATGGCTGTCATGTTCCGCGACAGATTGTCGTCGTTTTTGTGACTATCTCGCCTCCACCCGTACTATATATAACCTAACCTTTTGATAAATAACGCATTTAAACATGGCATCGATATTGCATTTATTTCTATCGAAACCATTGTGTTAAAAGAGTTAGGTGTAGAGTTATGCGACATGCGGAATCTATTCAAAGCCTCGACTGGGTCGGTCAGCAGACGGATACCAGCAGTTTAGCGAACCTGGGTGACGACCATCAATTGGCTATTACGCGCTGGTCTTGCACGGCTGACCTGTGCGCTCAGGGCAAGTCTGGGCAAGCGATCGTTGTTGAGCTCAATGCCAGCCTCGATGCTTTGGAGTCGCTCCAAACACTGCAGTTGCAATTTCGCAGTACGCCTATCATTGCTGTGGTTAATCGCCAGCGTTTTGAGCTTGGCATAGCGGCGATGGGTGCAGGTGCCGCAGCGGTTGTTGCTGACGACGATTTTTCTGCCGCAACCTGGGCGCCGGCGTTAACCAAAATGGGTGTGGCGAAGCCCGTGCCACCTAAGCGAGCCTATATTTATGTCGATCCTATGTCGCAGAACCTGTTCGAACTTGCGCAGCGAGTGGCTAGAGCTAATGTCTCGGTGCTCATACAAGGCGCGACCGGCACCGGTAAAGAGGTTCTGGCCCGGGTCATTCACGAATCTTCCGCCCGCTGCAATGAACCCTTCGTTTCGTTAAATTGTGCGGCGATCCCTGAGCAACTCATTGAAGATATGTTGTTTGGTCATGAAAAGGGCGCCTTTACCGGTGCCTCGCGACGTCAGCGCGGGCTGTTTGAGCAGGCTCAGGGCGGCAGTTTGTTTTTGGACGAAATTGGCGAAATGCCTCATCACCTTCAGGTCAAACTGTTGCGTGTTCTGCAAGAGCGCAGCTTGACGCGAATTGGCGGAGAGGAAACCATAGAGCTGGATGTCAGAATTATCGCAGCAACCAACCGTAATCTAACCGTCGCGATCGCCGAGAAGGCGTTTCGGGAAGATCTTTATTTCCGTCTCAGTGCTTTCAAACTGACGATCCCGCCTTTGGCTCAGCGCCCGCTGGACATAGCGCCATTGATACGGCAAGCCTTAAGCACGCATCAAGCGTCAGGGGCTGCCTGTCAAGAAATAACCCATGCGGCTTTGGAGGTCTTGCACGCCTATAGCTGGCCAGGAAACGTTCGTGAATTAGAGAATGTTGTTGCCAGAGCCTTCGTCTTGAGTGATGGCGGCACAATCGATGTCCCTCACATTTTGCTGGATGATGTTGTTCCCTGTGAAATGATATCTGGCGCCAACAACCCAGCAATTGACGTTTCGCGAGCCGATCTCTTACCCCACGCAGAGCTGGCGGAACAACAGTTCGCTTGGCAGAAAGAGTTGAAAAACTCGGCTGCCATGCCTTTCGGTGAGCAGCTTCAAGGGTTTGTCCGGACGAAGGAAATGCAGGCTATTTTAGGTGCTATTAAAACCTCTCATTCTCGTATCGAAGCGGCAGACCGATTGGGCATTAGTGCAAGAACCTTGCGTCATAAGCTTAAAAAATTGCGTGATGAAGGTTTGGAAGTTCCTCAGACCTACGCCCGATAACGCTCGTTAACCACGCAAGGAGATAGATAATGCAAATTAGCCCCGCCACTGACGCACAATCATTGCTCGCGCAAATTCGCAATCTGCAGGCGCAGCTCGAAGATAAGCAAGGCAATCTAGGCGCGCCAGCAGAGCTTGAACCAAATAAATCTGGCTTTGCGCAGGCGATCGCCTCTGCCGTAGATGAAGTGAATAATCTGCAAATGGAGTCCAAGAATACGGCTGCGGCTTATGAGTCTGGTGGCGATGTGTCATTAACCGACTTGATGATGAAGTCGCAGAAGGCCTCTATATCTTTTGAGGCGACTTTGCAGATTAGAAATAAAGTACTGCGTGCGTACGAAGACATTATGAACATGCCCGTTTAGTCAGGAATTTTAACCGTAAACCTTATTGATCTTCAGGAATATAGAGAATGGCTGCTTTACTCGCTCCACCCGCAGGTTCTACATTGCCAGGTACCGCTATGTCCGGTGCCGATAATGCTGCACTGCCGGCCAATACTGCTGCTTCAGTTGCAGAATTGAATCGTCTGCCTTCTGTTACCGAAATGCTTTCCCAGCCGCTCGTGCGTCGATCTATGCCGGGCATTATTGCCTTGTTCGTTATCGGTGTGTTTGTGCTTATGTTCTCCTGGTTTCAAACCGGTTCACTGCGCGAAGTCTATCCCGGTATGAGTGATTCGGATCGTCAGGCTTCTTTCACTGCGCTGCAGGGTGCTGACTTCCCAGTGACTATCAATGAAAACAGTGGCCAATTGATGGTCGGTGTGGAGCACTATCATCAAGCACGGATGCTACTTGCGGCAGCTGGTTTGCCCCAAGATGCAGGTTCCAATGCGATGGATTCGTTTAGTGATGATTCTGCGCTTACGACCAGTCAATTCATGGAGCAGGCAAAGTATACCGTTGCAATTGAAAATGAATTGGCCAAAAGCATTAGCCAGATCTCAACGATTCAATCAGCACGAGTTCATTTAGCTGCACCAAGGCAGTCTGCCTTTGTTCGTAATCGCGTCCCTGCCAAGGCGTCAGTAGTCCTAAAGCCCTATGCAGGCCGCGCTGTATCGCCTAATCAAGTGCAGGCTATCACGCACATGGTGGCGTCCAGCATTCCTTATCTTTCTGCTGAAGATGTTGTGGTTGTAGATCAACGTGGCACCTTGCTAACAAGATCAAATACCCCGGGTGTTCAGGCAGCTTCTGTTCAGTCTGATTATGAGCTGTCTGTTGAAGAGCAATACAGAAATCGAATCGATGCATTGCTTGCGCCCATTGTAGGCATGGAAAATGTTAGAGCAGAAGTTGACGTCGAAATTGATTTTACGGAGCGCAATACCACCTTTGAAGAATATGATACCAACGATACCGGCCCGAAGGCGCGGTCAGAGTCGATTTCAATCGAGCGAGGCCAGGC
>DGOD01000147.1:0-2563 GCA_002389265.1 Gammaproteobacteria bacterium UBA4475 | reverse complement strand
GGTTCAGTCACCAAAATGTCCGTAGCCATCGTCATTAACGAGGCAGCATTGCTTGGCAGCAACGCAGGGAATGAGACGGATAATGCGCCAATGGTGGTTGATCAGGCGCAGCTTGATAGCCTGACAAGACTCGTAAAAAGCGCGGTGTCATTCGATGAAGCCCGCGGAGACAGTGTCGTTCTGCTGACTCAGAAATTTGAACTCATCAAAGAGATGGCGGACACTAGTGTGTGGTACGAAAGTCCATCATTGATCGGTTTGGTGAAGCTTGGCGCAGCCTTTATTGCGTTTATATTTGTCTTGCTAGTTGTCATTAAGCCCGTGTTGAACTCATTTTTGGGTGCTGGGGCTGGTGCCAATGGCGGCGGGGCTGGAGGTTTGTTGGAAGCTGGCTTGGGTGGTGATGACAATCTTGATATCGAGATGGGTGAAGGTGATACCCTCGAAGATATTAAAGCGAAGTTAAAGCCGAAGAAATCGACGATATCGGCTGATATGCTCGACACGGCAAACACTTATGACGACAAGGTAGCGCTGATTCGCATGCTCGTTGCAGAGGACTCCGGTCGAGTGGCGAACGTGCTTAAAAAATTGATTAAACCTGTTTAAAGACAAGGAATTAGAAATGGCTGCGGCAAAACCGACAATCAACGATAAGGAAAAAGAAAGCGAGGGCTTGTCCGACGCGGTCAAGGCGGAGCTGGAAACGCTAACAGCGACAGAGCGCGCGGCTGTCATCATGCTGCTGCTGGGCGAGCAGCAAGCTGCTGACTGTATTCGTTATTTGTCACCTCGTGAGGTCCAGTCGCTGGGCGCCTGCATGGTCTCGGTGGTCGATTTGTCGCAAGAAGCGGTGAATGTTGTTTTGGATGATTTCCTCTCAACCATAAAAAAGCAGACGAGTCTGGGTCTGGGTACAATCGATTATGTTGAAAACATCCTGAAAAAAGCCTTGGGCGAAGACAAGGCAGCTACGGTTCTGGGTAGGATTATGCCCGGCGCGACCAGCAAAGGCTTGGAGATATTACGTTGGATGGATGCTAGATCGATTGGTGAAATGGTACAGGAGGAGCACCCACAAGTCGTCGCGATTATCCTCTCGGTTCTGGAGTATGACGTGGCCGCGGATGTGTTGAACTTTGTGCCAGAGGATTCTCGCGCCGAAATACTCCAACGTATCGCTTTGTTAGACACGGTTCAGCCCAGTGCTATGGATGAGTTAGAGCAAGTCATGCGCAAGCAGTTTTCAAACAGTTCTAGTGCCAAGTCTTCAAGCTTTGGTGGCATAAAAGCGGCGGCAAAAATCATGAATTTCACCAAGGTTGATATGGAGGGCAAGCTGCTCGAGGGTGTGACGGCTATCGACGCAGAGCTCGCATTGAAAATACAAGACAATATGTTCACGTTCGCCAACTTGTCGGCTCTTGAGAATCGCAGTATTCAAGTATTGATGAGAAATGTTGATTCTGACGAGTTGATGGTGGCGCTAAAAGGTGCTGACGAGTTGGTCAAAGACAAGTTTATGGACAATATGTCGCAGCGCGCCAAGGTGATGTTCTTGGATGAGATGGAGGCGAAAGGACCTATCCGGATAACAGATGTGGAAGAGGCCCAGAAAAATATCATGCGTCTGGCGCGTAAGTTATCGGATGCCGGTGAGTTAGTGTTATCGGGAAGAGGTGATGACTTTGTCTAGTGGTGCTGATGTCTCCTGGCGGCTAAACGATTTGCTCGTCGCCGGGCAAAAAGCCCGCTATCTGGCAACCAAAGTGGCTGATTCTTCGGGTCAGGCGGGGTCAGAACCGGCCGGAGAGTTTTCGCTGTGGGCCCCTCGTGTCATTCAACTAATTGAACGGGAGCAAACTTTAGCTGAGGCGGATGACCTGTCGGGGTCGAAGGAAGAAACCGAAGGTAATGATGAGGCAGTTGAACGCAAGTCGAGAGAAGATCTTGAAGCTCAATTGGCATTAGCCGAACAGGAACTGGAAAAAAGCCTGGCGGAGTCTTACGAGTCAGGTCGGGTCGCTGGCGAAAAACAAGTGACAGAGCGAGTTCAGCAACACGAGGCTGCCTTGCTGGCCATTATTGCTGGGATGCAAAAATCTCAGGGTAATATGAGTGACTTTTTTGAGCCGTTGACGCGGCTGGCCTTGCATCTGGCTGAGGAGTTAGTTCGTGGCGAATTAACCCTGTCGAATACAGCTATCGAACGATTAGTTAAATCAGCCATCGACTCCATTGAATTAAGTGGCGAAGGTCCGATTGTAGCCAGCTTAAACGCCGCTGATATCGAGATGCTGGATCAGGAATTCAAGGAACGTTATGCCCACGTCGAATTCGTGAAAGATCATCACCTCGCGCCCGGTTCAGTTCGCGTGACCATGGATGCAACGTCTATAGAAGACTTTGTCGAAGAGCGATTACAGGAACTGGCCGACCAGGTGTTGGGGCTCGGGCAGAACAGGGTACAAAGAGCCGCAGAACGGGGCCGTAAATCGGCGCCAGTAGAAATAGATGGCGGTTCGGTTTCTGATGAGCATGCGAAGTTTGAGGCTGAGTCAGA
>DGOD01000206.1 GCA_002389265.1 Gammaproteobacteria bacterium UBA4475 | reverse complement strand
TCATGGCATAGACCACGGTTTTGACCCCCGCCTTTATCAAGCTGTCAGCACAGGCAGGTGTGCGGCCAACAAAACTACAAGGCTCCAGCGTCACATAGGCGGTCGCATCACGGGCCGCGGTGCCCGCAAGCTTAAGCGCGTTGGCTTCCGCGTGCCCATGACCGGTCTGCAGATGAAATCCGCGGGCGATAACCTCCCCAGCCTTGACCAACACACAACCGACCCGCGGATTCGGCTGAGCCGTATAGAGGCCGCGTTCAGCCTCACGCAAGGCCTCTGCCATAAAAGTCTCGTGGTTCATGCTCTGCTCACTCGTCGCGCTTTATCTTGCCTGCATCCAGGCGTTCGATCTCTTCTCGAAATTCATTAATGTCCTGAAAGCTACGGTAAACAGAGGCAAAGCGCACATAAGCCACGTCATCCAGGTCTCGTAATTCATCCATCACGAGCTCACCCACACTGAGAGTATTCACTTCTGGCTCACCAGTGGCTCGCAATCGATGCTTGATCCGATTGATCGTCAACTCAACTCGCTCTAGGCTTACCGGGCGCTTCTCAATGGCTCTCAAGATACCGCTGCGCAACTTAGCTTCGTCAAAGGGCTGCCGACTGCCATTACTCTTGATCACTCGAGGCAACAACAACTCGGCCGACTCAAACGTGGTAAACCGCTCGCCACACTCCTGACATTCACGCCGGCGTCTAACCTGATCGCCATCGGCCACCAGACGTGAATCAATGACCTTGGTCTCGCTATGACTACAAAAAGGGCAATGCACTATAGGCTTCCCGGCTGGAAAAGCGCCATTCTACTCTAAACCGGCAAGGCTGGCACCGATGTGTTGAAACACTCAGGGGCGTATCTGTTAAACTCAACTTTTTTTGCTGGGTCAATTATCCATGGCACAATACGTTTACACCATGTCCAGAGTCGGTAAGGTCGTTCCGCCGAATCGCGTTATCCTGAAGGATATCTCTTTATCCTTTTTTCCAGGGGCAAAAATTGGCGTCCTGGGTCTCAATGGCGCCGGTAAGTCTACGCTGCTGAAAATTATGGCCGGTCTCGACCTGGAAATCCTCGGCGAAGCCAGACCCCAGCCGGACCTGAAGATTGGTTATTTATCCCAGGAGCCAGAACTGGACGCGAGCCGCGACGTTCGTGGCAATGTGGAAGACGGCGTGCGCGAACTCAAAGACCTGATCGACGCTTTCAACGAGATCAGCGATAAATTTGCCGAACCCATGTCTGACACGGAGATGACCGATCTCCTCGAACAACAAGGAGAACTACAACTCAAGATCGACGCCGCCGATGGCTGGGACCTGGAACGCAAACTCAATATCGCCGCCGACGCGTTACGCCTACCCCCATTTGATGCCGACGTCACAACCCTGTCTGGGGGTGAGAAACGTCGAGTCGCCTTGTGCCGTTTGTTGATGTCCAATCCCGACATGCTGTTGCTGGACGAACCCACGAACCACCTGGATGCGGAAAGCGTGGCCTGGCTCGAACATTATCTACAGGACTTTCCTGGCACCGTGGTCGCCATTACCCACGATCGGTACTTCCTCGACAACGCCGCGGGTTGGATTCTGGAGCTGGATCGTGGCTATGGCATCCCCTTCGAAGGGAACTACTCCGCTTGGCTCGAAGACAAAGACCGACGTCTGGAAATGGAAGAGAAGCGCGAAGGCGCGCGACAGAAAACCATCAAAGCCGAACTGGAGTGGGTCAGGACTCAACCCAAGGCTCGGCATGCCAAAAATCGGGCCCGCTTGGCTCGCTTTGAAGAGCTTAACGGCCAGGAATTTCAGCGCCGCAGCGAGACCCTGGAATTGTACATTCCACCAGGACCTCGATTGGGCGATGTCATCCTTGAGGTTGAAAGTGTTAGCAAGGGGTTTGGCGATCAACTGCTGATTGACGATTTGAGTTTCAGCGTGCCTAAGGGTGCCATCGTCGGCATTATTGGCGGCAACGGCGCGGGTAAGTCCACCCTGTTCCGAATGATCAGCGGCACCGATCAGCCTGACAGCGGGACGGTACGTTTAGGAGAAACCGTCGTCCTCGGTCATGTGGATCAAAGCCGCGACAGTCTGTCAGACGACAAGAATGTTTGGGAGGAGATTTCAGAAGGTAACGAGGTGATTCAGATTGGTCGCTACGAGACGCCTTCTCGCGGCTATGTCAGTCGCTTCAACTTCAAGGGTGGGGATCAACAGAAACTGGTGAAAAATCTTTCTGGCGGTGAGCGCAATCGCGTGCACCTGGCAAAGCTGCTGAAAAAGGGCGCAAATTTCCTACTGCTAGACGAACCCACCAACGACCTGGACGTAGAGACATTACGGTCTTTGGAAACCGCCATCGAAGCCTATCCGGGTACCTTGATGGTGATCTCACATGATCGCTGGTTCCTCGATCGGATTGCTACCCATATCCTCGCCTTTGAAGGTAACAGCACTGCGGTCTGGTTTGATGGCAACTATTCTGAATATGAAGATGACCACCGCAAACGTCAGGGTGACACGGGCCCGACTCGGGTCAAGTACAAGAAGCTGGCCTGAGCCCAGAAAACCGCGGACTCAGGCGCCAATGGCTTCAAGAGCCTCTTGGAGCTTGTTGACGCCGGTGATCTGCATGCCTTTGATCGGTTGTTTAGGCAAGTTGGCTTTCGGCACGATGGCGTGCCGAAAGCCATGCTTCGCCGCCTCTCGCAATCGATCCTGACCGTTCGGCACGGGCCTGATTTCACCGGACAAACCCACCTCGCCAAAACAAATCAGATCCATGGGCAGCGCCTTGTCTCGAAAACTTGAGACCACCGCGAGCAGGAGCGCCAGATCGCTGCTGGTTTCGGTCACGCGAATACCGCCAACCGCATTGACGAAGACATCTTGATCACCCACCTGCAAGCCACCGTGACGATGCAGCACCGCCAGCAGCATGGCCAATCGATTCTGCTCAAAACCCACCGCCACTCGCCGAGGATTACCCAGGGCACTGGCATCAACCAGGGCTTGAGCTTCAACTAACAAGGGTCGCGTGCCTTCCCAAACGACCATGACGATACTGCCAGGCGCCGCCTCCTCGCCTCGAGACAAGAAGATCGCCGAGGGGTTCGACACTTCTGCCAGGCCCTTCTCGGTCATGGCAAAAATACCCAACTCAT
The DNA here is from genome assembly GCA_002389265.1 of Gammaproteobacteria bacterium UBA4475. Lineage (GTDB taxonomy): Bacteria > Pseudomonadota > Gammaproteobacteria > Pseudomonadales > Azotimanducaceae > UBA4582. Next base: position 5,648 of record DGOD01000206.1, on the reverse strand, counting down.
TGACGGCACCAAAGCGATTCTTACTGGCGCGCAGGGTGCGATAGCGACTGTCGTTCTCGCCTTCGAGCATCACGAAGCAATCAATCATATGCTCCAGCACCCTTGGGCCAGCGAGGTTGCCTTCCTTCGTTACATGGCCCACCAACAATAAGATCGTGTCAGTACGCTTGGCGTGCTGGATCAACATGGAAGCGCTCTCTCGAACCTGGGCAACACCGCCAGGGGCCGATTCCACACCATCCATGTACATGACCTGAATCGAGTCAATCACGATTAATTTGGGCTTCATCTCATCCCAGGTCGCACAAATCGCTTCCACATTGGTCTGCGCCATGACGTTGAGCTTATCAACCGGCAATTGCAGCCGTCGGGCCCGCATCGCGATCTGTGCCAGACTCTCTTCACCGGTGATATACAGGGCCGCGTGTTGCTCGGCGAGCTTACACAAGGTTTGAATCAACAACGTACTCTTGCCAGCGCCGGGGCTACCGGAGATTAACACCGCCGAACCGGGCACCAAACCACCTCCCAGCACACGGTCAAACTCACCAGAACCGGTGGCCAGTCGCGGCACATCCTGGGCAGACACCTCGCCGAGAATGCTGGCAGCGGCTAGTTGGCCGGCAAAACCCTGCTTTCTGGCACTGCGGGCGGTGTCTTCAATCGACAGCCGAGTCATGGTATTCCAGGCTTTGCAGTCACCACACTGACCCTGCCATTTGGCACTTTCAGAGCCACAATCACTGCAGACATAAACTGTTTTTGACTTGGCCATCAGTGTCGCCTGTATTGTCCATTTATTTTGAAATTACTGGTCTCTGCTGTTGGCGAGCGCTTACTCATCAACCAATTCACGTTGCACTCTCGCGGTCAGACCGGACATCAGGGTATAGCCAATGGAGCCCACCAATGCCGCCACTTCGTCTACCGGTAGCGCCTGGCCCCACATCTCGGCTCGCTCATTGGGGACTATTGGCAGATCACCCACATCCACCATCAAGGTATCCATGGAAACTCGACCAACAATCGGTCGCCGCTGCCCATTGATCCACACCGGCATTTGCACCGGGACTTCCCGCGGATAACCATCAGCATAGCCGATGCCCAACACTGCAATACGGGTATTTTCCGGCGCGCGCCAGATACCGCCATAGCCAATGGTCTCTCCTGCTGCCACCGCCCTAACCGAGAGCACCGGTGCTGTCAGGGTCATCGCTGGACGCAGGTCAGCCAACTTGGTGTTCGCCGGCGAGCTGCCGTAGAGCATGATACCGGGGCGAATCCAGTCATAATGGCTCTCGGGCCAACCGAGGATCGCCCCCGAATTCGCCAGACTGCGCGGTATGCCCAGGTCCTTGGTCAGTGCCGCGAACAATTCGAGCTGCAGGCTATTCTGTGGATGAGCGAGATTTTCAGCGTTGGCGAGATGACTCAAAATACAAGTCACATTGAATTCGCCACTGTCGACAATGGCCTGAAACGCCAGCGGTGAAAATCCCAATCGGTGCATGCCTGTATCGAGCTTGAGCCAGACCGGCAGGTCGCGACTGTGCTGGTCTGACAACAGATCTAACTGGTGTTGGCTATGCACGGTCGGTGTCAGCACAGCTTGTCGACAAGCTTCGAGTTCCTGCGAGTCGTTAAATCCATGCAACACAATAATGGGCTGCTTGACGCCCTGGGCACGCAATTGAAGCCCCTCATCAACTCGAGCGACACCAAAGGCATCGACCCTTTGCAGACGAGATGCCAGACCCAGCATGTCATGGCCATAGGCGTTGCCTTTGACCATGGCCAGCAATTGACTATGAGGTGAACAGGCGCGGGCAAGATCGAGATTGTGTTGTATACCTCGAACGTGGATTCTCGCTATGGGCGAACTACTCATAGGAGCTACTCACAGACGCGTCTCATCCGAGCGACTCATAAGCGCTACTCATACATGTAATCATCGTAGCCCTGAGCCAGATCTTCAAACTTGGTGTACTGGCCAATAAATGCAAGCTTCTTGCGACCAATAGGACCATTTCGTTGTTTCAAGATAATCGCTTCAGCGACGCCCTTTTCTGCGTCGTCGTGGTAAACCTCGTCTCGATAGATCGCCAGAATAACATCCGCATCCTGCTCGATGGCGCCAGATTCTCGCAAGTCAGACATGATTGGACGCTTGTCGGGCCGCTGCTCCAGACCTCGGTTGAGTTGAGACAGAGCCACCATTGGACAATCAAACTCCTTGGCTATCCCCTTCAGCCCACGGGAAATTTCCGAGATTTCTGTTGCTCGATTCTCTGAGCCGCCGGTCACCTGCATCAATTGTAGGTAGTCCACCACGATCAAGCCAATAGGGCCGTGTTCTCGGGCAATCCGCCGACATCGAGAGCGAATTTCGTTGGGCGACAGGGCTGAGGAATCATCGATAAACAACGGCTTGTCGTTCAGCAAAGTGACCGCTGATGTGAGCCTTGGCCAGTCTTCGTCGCTCAACTGTCCGCTTCGAATTTTTGATTGGTCTATTCGCCCGAGGGACGACAGCATACGCATGATCAATGAATCCGCAGGCATCTCCATACTGAACACCAAGACCGGCTTATCACCGGCGATCGCGGCATTTTCTGCAATGTTCATCGCGAAGCTGGTCTTCCCCATGGACGGCCGTCCAGCGACAATCACCAGGTCGCCCTTCTGCAGGCCCATAGTCATTTCATCGATATCGCGAAAGCCTGTACTGAGTCCCGTCAGCGAGCCCTTGGTCTGAAACAACTCATCGATGCGCTCAACAGCCTTGGTCAGAACACTACGGACTGGCAGAGGGCCGCCGCTAGAAGGCCGAGAGTCGCCGATTTGGAAAACTTTGGATTCCGCCAGATCGATCAGCGTGGCACTATCGCGACCGTCGGGATTAAAACCGCTATCGGCAATCTCATGGGCGACCGAGATCAGCTTACGAACGGTGGCACGCTCAACCACAATGGTGGCATAGGCACGGATATTAGAGGTGGTGGGAATGCTGTTGGCTAGATCAGACAAGTAGGCAATACCACCGACATTGCTGAGCTCGTTGACCGCACTCAAAGCCTCAGAGATGGTAATGATATCGAGGGGTTTGTTCTGTTCCGCCATGCTTTCCATGCAGCGAAAGATCACTCGGTGATCCCCGCGGTAGAAATCATCAGCGGTCAGCAGGCCTGAAATATGGTCGAACGCCTGTTCGTCGAGCATTAAGCCGCCGAGGACTGACCGTTCAGCCTCCAGCGAGTGGGGCGGAACCTTGAGGGTCGCCGTGTTAATGTCGTCTGTTGCTATAGCCAAAAGTGTCGCCGCGCTGAAGGATGAGCCAGGTAGGGTAGAGTACCCTGCGAAAAGAAACTTTCAATAGCAAAACATATCGGGCGTCTCTTGAGCAAGACCCCCCTGCGCTTCTGGAACCTGAATTAGGCTAACTTGATCCCGTTTCCAGCGACTCCTGGCTTGGCAGCCAGCATAGACACCAGCACGGGATCACGCCTTCAATCAAGCCTCGGCGATGACACCGACTTTGAGCTTCACATTGACGTCAGTGTGCAGGTGAATATCTACTTCATGCTCACCCAGATCACGGATCGGACCTTCAGGCATGCGCACTTCACTCTTCTCCAGCTCGAACCCTTGGGCCGCTACGGCGTCAACGATGTCACGAACAGTGATTGAGCCAAACAGCTTGCCTTCATCGCCGGCCTTAGCCGTGATGGTAACTTCCAAGGCGCTGATTTTCGCACCACGAGCCTGGCATTCTGCCAACTTCTCGTCAGCCAGCTTTTGCAGTTCAACTCGTCGAACCTCGAAAGAGGCAACATTTTCTTTCGTCGCCGGCACAGCTTTCTTTTGCGGCATCAGGTAATTACGCCCGTAGCCAGACTTGACCGTCACCTGGTCGCCCAGATTACCTAGGTTAGCAACGCGTTCTAACAGAATAACTTCCATATCTTACACCTCTCGATCGGATCGAAATTTCTTTCTCAATTCAAACCAGCTATCCATCAATGCCAGCGATGCCAACAAGGGTGAAACCAGCTGATACATGATTATCAACACTATATAGAAGCCCCCCAACCAATGGCCGGACAACCCCTTCATGGCAACCAGCCAGTGCACCAGGCCAATTGCCGCCATGACCAAGGGTACCGTTAACAACGGTATCCAGCGCAACGCCTGCGGCGTACCAATCACTACACAGACCAGCAGCAGCGCTACAATGCCGGCAGCCAATGGTGCCGGTATGCGCAGCTGATGGAACTCAGCCTGAAAGCCGCCAGGATGATATAACTGGCTTTGCCAAGATCTTGCCAAGACCAGAAAACCGATCATGGCATAGGCCTGACCCATGGCAAACAAACCCATAACCACCTGTCGCGTCAGCTCCTGCATCTCGACCGGATCAATTAGTTGAGCACTACCATCAGCCGTCAGCTCCAAGTACCACTCCACAAGCCTCGTCAAATCGTCTGCCACCAGTACCTCAAAGATGAGACTACTGGCGCCTGCCACAACCACTACCGCCCCTAACACTAGCTCCCAAGATTGGGTACTGCGCAAGATCGACGCCAGGCAAACCATGCCCATCAGGCCCATCAACGGACCTGGGTCACCGGTAGTGATATACAGCCCGATGAGCGGCGTACTTGCCAACAGCAGCAGCACCAACCCTTCGCTGACGCCCTTGCGTAGCAGCACCAAACAAACGATCGCCGCACTAAACCAATGACCTAATGGCAACAATGCCAGCCCGACACTGACGGCTATCGCCTGAAGCCGTCCTCGCATCACGAATTCAGCCAGGGCACGCATACTAATTTGCTCTCAGTAGTTAGCGGAAACTTAGCAGTAAGTCAGCGAATAGCGACTACTTACTTATGCCCATCAGTAAAAGGAATCAGAGCGAGATAACGCGCACGCTTAACGGCTTTCGCCAATTGACGCTGGTATCTGGCCTTGGTGCCCGTAATACGACTCGGAACGATCTTGCCTGTCTCTGAGACATATTGCTTGAGCATTTCGATATCTTTGTAATCAATCTCGGTTACGCCTTCAGCAGTAAACCGGCAAAACTTTCTTCTTCGATAAAATCGTGACATGAAATTCTCCGGTTAGCTGGCTGCTTCTGAATCGGCTTCTGAATCGGCATATGTATCAGCTACTGCTTCTTCAACGGCCACGGGCGCACGAGGCGCTGACACATCGTCTCGCTCTTTACGCTCACGACTCTCGCGTTCGACCTTCATGATAGGCGAATCTTCCGTCTCAGGACCCTTGCGGCTCATGATCAGGTTGCGCAAAACCGCGTCATTAAAGCGGAAAGCCGTGTTTAGTTCCTCGAGAACCTCTTTGCCACATTCGACATTGAGCAAAGCGTAATGGGCTTTGTGGATTTTGTTGATCGGGTAGGCTAACTGACGACGCCCCCAATCTTCGACGCGGTGAACCTGGCCACCACCGTCGGTAATCATGCTGGAGTAACGCTCGACCATTCCTGGTACCTGTTCGCTTTGATCAGGATGTACCAGAAACACTATTTCATAATGTCTCATTCAAGACTCCTTTCGGGTTAATGCTTCCCAGCACGCGTGATTCGCGGTGGTGAAGCAAGGAGAAAACTGGGGGCGCATTGTAGC
>DGOD01000069.1 GCA_002389265.1 Gammaproteobacteria bacterium UBA4475 | reverse complement strand
TGGTTTCCTGGTGCACCTGGAAGTTTAGCTTGGTTTGCCGTGTGGGGTCAGTGATCCTGGACCTGGCAGCGCACCTTGTGCCGACCAGATAGGATTCCAGAAATGGCATGGCAAGGGCTGCGGTAGACACGATACGGGAAAATTCGGGTTCCGCCTTATGCTCGAGGTTAGGTGTGCGGACGTAGGAAAAGGGCGCCCCCAGACGGTCATTCTGCGATTGAATGCCGTTGTTGCACTCATGGGATCATGCGTCGCGGTACGGTGCCCCTCGATTGAGATTCAACATAGCCTATTGGCGTAAGGGTAGCGGGTCGCTAGTGAATGGTTTAGCCAGTCATTAGTCGCCATCCAGAGACGGCCGCAGAGTGCGCTTGACCTCGTCGACTCACCGGCCATTGACCTGCATCAATGCTGTGCATGGCTAGTTGGATGATAGTCACAGGCTACATTGATGCCCATATCCAGGTAGCCCTATGCCCAATATTTTAGTCGTGATCGATCCTGACGAATCAGAACATTCGGCATTGAATCGTATCAAGGAAATTCCACCCACCGCAGATGTCAATTATACGGTGGTGCTGTACCTGAGCCCGGCGTCCGTGATGGCAAAGAAAGCCAGCGCCAGTGTTATATCGGCCCTTGAAGAGACTAAGGCTGCCTGGTTGCATGACCTGGTCGCGCCGTTACTGGCCGTGGGTTATCGCATCAATGTTGAGGTAGTGACATTTACTCGGTTGTATGAGGAGATTATCAAGAGTGCGGAAAAAATTTCGGCCCATATGATATTCAAGCCCTTACGGCAGCATGGTGTGCTGAAACGCGCATTTTACACATCGACAGATCGGAAACTGATTCGGCTTTGCCCGACGCCACTGTTGTTGGTAAGCGACCAAGGGCAAATTCATGGTAAACCCATTGTCGCGGCAATCGATATCAGTGATCGGGATGAGGCTCATAGCCAATTGAATGCCGACGTGATGGCGCAGGCTAAAGTGTTGGCGCGAGTCTTGGAATCTGAAATACATATGGTCTACGCGTTTCGGCCAGCAGTGGTCACCACCGTGGCTGCTGATCCGTTGGCGTATCAGATCACCAGAGATCATTACGACAACGAACATAAAATGCTGGTTGCCCTCGCTGAGCAGCACAGTATTGCGGTCGACAACGTCTGCATGCGTGAAGGTACAGCCGATGAGGTGCTGTTTCGCCATGCTAAGGACTCGCACGCAGGTGTCATCGTGTTGGGTACGGTGGCACGATCAGGGGCATCGGGGTTGTTTATCGGTAACACCGCCGAGGCCGTATTGGAAACGACTGAAACCGACGTTCTAGTGGTGAAGGCGGCCGGTTTCCAAACACCGACCTGATCCCTCGACCTGGGATCGGCGGGAGGGCTGAAATTGGGCCTTTGTCTTGCCTTGCAGCAACTGTTATCTTCTAGTGAGACGAGAGGCACCGAGTTGTGAGTGCCTCGCGGATTGGCGTTGTGCGCAAACCTGCGGGCATTCGTCTTTGGTCGCTAAGGCGCCAAATACGAAGCTAGTTGGCGCGCATGTCGAGAAGATAACATTAGCTACAGGGGCACGATCATTAGCGCACTTAGTCCGAAAATTCTCATGGCTTATTCAGGTGTCACCCTGCCCATGGCGGCGATGGGTATGCCCATCGCCGTTTATCTGCCACGTTTCTATTCCGAGGGCATGGGTTTATCCCTCGTGACCGTTGGCCTCGTGTTTACCCTGGCGCGGATCTGGGACGTGATCACTGACCCCATTATGGGCATTGTGGTCGACCGCTATGATACGCGCTGGGGTCGTCGCAAGCATTGGATCGCCTTATCCATCCCGATTCTGCTGCTCGCGGTGTATATGGTGTTTATGCCGAACCGAGAACAGGTGACGGGGGCCTATCTGTTATTCTGGTTAATTGTGCTTTATGTTGGCTACACCATGCTCGCCATCGCTCACCAATCCTGGGGGGCAGAATTATCCCATACCTATGATGAACGCTCGCGGCTATTCGGCTGGCGAGAAGTATTTGTGATTGCCGGTATGACCATCGTGCTCGCCTTGCCCGCAGGGCTCGAGCTGACCGGGTTTAATGACCAGGCCTCGAAAGTGGCGAGCATGGGTTGGTTCTGCCTGATTTTGTTTCCGGTGCTCGTCCTACCGACACTGATAATGGTGCCTGACAGCCATACTAGTACGCAGTCTCACGTTCCCTGGGCCGACGCGATGCGCATCTTGATCAACAACAGTCTGATGTGGCGTCTGCTCCTTGCTGACCTGGCTTCGGGTTTTGGTACCGCCGTGTCAGGTGCGCTGTATATTTTTGTCGCCAGCGCCTACTTCAAATTACCTGAGCAGGCCAGTATTGCCTTATTGTTCTATTTTCTGACCAGTTTTCTGGCGATGCCCATGTGGCTTAATCTGGCATATCGCGTCGGTAAAGACACGGCGCTGAAAATCGCCTTGGTGTATGCGGTAGTGATAAACCTTGGCTTATTGTTGGTGGCCGAAGAGGGTAATGTGGCCGTTCTATGGGGCTTTACCATCGCCTTTGGTGTGGCTTTTGGTGCCGCACCGACACTGCTACGGTCGATGATGGCCGATCTTACCGATGAGGATACGCTGCGCACCGGCCAGCAGCGCGCCGGTCTGTTCTTTGCTTTGCTCACCACAACCAATAAGCTAGGCGCGGCACTCGCCGTAGGTGCCAGCTTTGCAATTCTCGAAGTAGTCTTCGATTTTGTGCCCGGCGGAGACAATGCGCAATCTGCGCTGGACGGTTTGTTGGTGACCTATGCCGTAGGTACGGCCGGAGGCTTGTTCATCGCCTTTATCGCGCTGCTAGGTTATCCGCTGAATAAGCAAGCGCACGATAAGATTCGCGCGCAGTTAGATGCAGGCCAAGTTGGGGGGTAACGGTCGACGGCCAACCCACCGGCCTGTTGGAAATGTATGCTTTGGCGTTCAATCGAAATTTATGTAAGGGGTTAAGCTATGTCTGCTGTCATTTTTGAGCATCACAATCATATCGCGTCAATCACCATCAATCGCCCAGAAGCGCGCAATGCTATGAATCCCGAGGTCATGGTAGGGCTCTTTGATGCCTTCACCGAAGTGGAAAATAACCCGGATATCCGCGTGGCCGTCATCACTGGCAGCGGCGACAAGGCCTTCTGCGCCGGCGCCGATCTGGGCCAGTTGATTCCGCTGATGACCCATTCCCGCGCGCCAGCGAATGAATGGGATGAACGTTATCTGAACGACGTGTCAAAGCAGGGCGCCTATTTGATGAACAAGGATACGGTAAAACCGGTGATTGCTGCGATTAACGGTCACGCCATTGCGGGCGGCATGGAGTTGGTGCAGGGCACCGATCTTCGCGTCGCGGTACCACAAGCTAAATTCGGCCTGCAAGAAGTCAAGTGGGCGATCTTTCCAGCCGGTGGTTCAACGGTTAAACTGCCGCGGCAGATACCCTATGCCAAGGCCATGGAGCTGATGCTGACCGGGGATCTTATTTCCGCTGAAGAAGCGCTAGCTTTGGGTTTTTTGAATTATGTGGTGGCGCCAGACCAGCTGATGGCCAAGTCGATGGAGTTGGCCGAGAAGCTTGCGGCCAATGGACCCATAGCCGTGCAGGCGATTCGAAAGTCAGCGCGAACAGTTTGGGGCCATCCAGAAATTGAAGCGCTGAAGATGGAGAGCACCTTCTCTGGCCCGGTTTTTAAAACGGAAGACGCCGTCGAGGGGCCGAAGGCCTTTATGGAGAAGCGCACACCCGTCTATAAAGGCCGTTGAGGGGTGCTTAAACACTGAGTTTGAGCTTGGCTTGCTGATCAATCAGCGAGGCAGCCACACGCATAGCGCAGGCTAACAACAAACCACACTAACCACATAGAATAAAAGGTCGAAAACTATGCCCAGGATCAACCCCGCCATGAGCGACCCCCTTGCCATCGAAGCGGCTGTTTCGGTGCTGAACCAATCGGTGACCTCCGGTGACTTACGCCTTGGTGTCGCGATGATCGCCAATAGTGAAGGCGTTTTATTTCAGCACGCCACAGGCGCCGGCGCTACGCAGGGGCAATCCCCTGTCACTACAGACTCGATTCTAGCGATTGCCTCTATGACCAAACTCGTCACTACAATCGCCGCCTTGCAGTTAGTTGAGGCCGGTGCACTAAAGCTGGACGAGCCTATCAGCACCTATTTGCCCGCGCTCGAGGATTTGCAGATTTTAGTTGGATTCAACGGTGATGAACCGATTTATGCGCCGTCGCCCAGAGCGCCCAGCGCGCGGGAATTAATAACCCATACCTCAGGTTTTGTTTATCCCATGTGGAATGCCGATGCGTTGACCGCCGAAGCACTGAAAATCACCCCAGGCTTGGGCGCGGGTCGTGATTCGATTAACGCGCCCTTAGGTTTTGCGCCGGGTACCCAAATGGAGTACGGCATCAGTACTGATTGGCTCGGCGTGTTGGTTGAGCAGCTGTCGGGCCAGACTTTGATTGACTATTTTGACGCGCATATTTTTGTTCCCCTTAATATGCAAGATACTTTCTATGATCTGCCTGAAGCGAAGGCCCATCGCGCATTGCCAATGGCACTGCGTACCGCGGAGGGTTTGGTCGATGCGCCAATTTATCAGCCGAGACCCAGCGAGAGGAAGCCAGGTACATTTTATAGTGGTGGTGGAGGGCTTTTCTCCACTGTACACGATTACACGCAAGTGATGCGCGCGCTGTTGAGGGGCGGTGAATTGGATGGTCAGAGAGTTTTGCTGGCTGAAACCGTTGATGCCATGTTTGATAATCATATTGGTGAGTTGACAGTAGCACCACTCGCGACTGAAATGCCGATGCTGACTAACGACATTGATATGGGCTTTGGGTCGCCTGCAAAATGGGGGTTGGGTTTCTTGTTGCATACCCATGGAACAAGCAATGGTCGCAGTTCGGGTTCAGCTTCCTGGGGCGGGCTCTTTAATTCGTATTTTTGGATCGATCGCGAACGAGATATGTGCGCTGTTTATGCAACACAGCTGTTGCCATTCTTTGATGGCAAAGCGATCGAAACGCTCCAGGCGTTAGAGCGGATCGCTTACGGAAAGTAGCTGATGGTGTCTGTTGACTGACAATGGTGATGGCCAGACCGCGAAGCCGGGCGTCAGGTTTGTGGTTTCAATAACGCTGTAACCTCTCCCGGTTTGGGAAAACGTCCGGTTTGGTATTTCGAATAAATCAGTCGGCCATTCACGCGGACGTCAAAGATGCCTTTGCCCGCGGCTATGAGCCTGATGTCGGCACCCGTGATGGCTTGAAGTTCGGCAGACAAACTGTCCGC
>DGOD01000149.1 GCA_002389265.1 Gammaproteobacteria bacterium UBA4475 | reverse complement strand
AATCCATCGGAAATTTCCACCCCATTCTTCTCCACGAGGCTTTCGTTCCAGTCTGCTTGCGTATCAATCGTCCAGGTCTGATTGGTTTGCTTTTCTTGGCCCTCACAACTGATCGCAGCAGCAAGCAGGAAGAAGGGAAGCATTCTAAATATTTTCATTTTCATAGTAACACTGGCACTTAAGGTTTTGCTGTGGCTTGAGTATGGAGCGTCTCAGTCTGCTCGCGCAGATTAGATAGAATAGTCGCATATTCGGGATTGGAAATGAGGTTGTTCTGTTCGTGAGGATCCGCCTCCAAATCATAGAGCTCCTCTACTTGAGGATTGTGTTCGTAGTAGCTAAAGTATTTGAAACGCTTGGTGACTACCCCACGACTCCGGTAAGAACGGTTATTCGCTATAATATCCTTATTGATCGCTTCAAAATCAGCTGTTTTTCCAGCCCTCTTAGCCACGACTCCAGCCGAATGAACCTCTTGAATGAACAGGTTCTCGATAAAGTTCGCGTCACGCCATTGGCTCAGGTCTTGTGTCCCATCAAGAATCCCCGTTAAGCTTTTCCCCAGCATCTTGGCGGGCACTTCCACTCCTGCTAGGGTCAGGATGGTTGGCGCATAATCGGTAGAGGAAACGAGAGGATCTACACGCTTCCCTTTTCCTTCACCTGCCACACGTCCATCCCAGATTATTAAGGGCGCTTTAATCGACTCTTCGAAGAGCAAACACTTATCATAGATCCCTTGGGAACCATGCTGCCGACCATTATCACTGGTGTAAATAATGACCGTATTATCGAGCACCTTCATCTCTTTGAGCTTCTCAATCAATCTGGCCACTTGGGTATCGACGGTCACACCTTGCGCCGCGAAGCGTCTTGCGAGGGTCTGGTAGAGTTCCGGGGTGCTCGTTCTCTGGAGGTGGAGTTTATAGCCTCTCGCATTTTTCTGGACGACCTCGGGCAGCTTTTTGTTAGCTCCTTCGACCCAGTTAGCAGGGACGGTCATTTCCGTCTTCTCGAAGAGCGCCTTATCTGGAACGTGCATGTCTTGATCTCTGTCATTCTTGACCGCATCAAAGCTGATCGAGAGAATAAACGGCTGATCTGCTGGCTGCGTTTCGAGGAAGCGGATCATGGAGTCCCCTTTTTTAAGGGTGCGCTCCGTGCGCGCTCGGCCTTTTGATAAATTGTCAAAGGTCTCAGGAGTCTCGGCCCAGCGACCACCACCAAAGTTCGTATGTCCTCTATTTGCATCAAAGTAGTCAAAGTGCTTTTTTAAGTCCGCTATAGCGAGCTTGTCTCCACCCTCTATGTAAAAGCCGAACTTACCGATAAAACCACTGCGATACCCCGATACCTTCAGTCGAGCATGATAAGTATCAGCCAAGTCTTCGCTAGAAACCGGCGTGTCATGCGGGTAGGTAAAGCCACTGTTATGGCTCGCGAAGTATCGACCCGTCATGATGCTCACCCGACTCGGCATACAGATCGCTACCGCATGATAAGCCTTATCAAAAATGACCCCCTCTGACGCCAAGCGATCAATCGTTACCGTCTTAAACTCAGGGCGACCGTAGCAACCAAACGTGTCCCAGCGCTGGTCATCGGTCATCAAGAACACAATGTTTGGTTTCGACCCTTCGGCCTGGCTCGGGGCAGGCGTATTCGACAAGCTCACCACAGCTGGCTGAGCGTCCGCAAACAATGACAAGGGCAGCAACGCAGCCAGTGCACCGATTTTAAAATGCGATACGAGATTTCGATTTTTCATATGTTGAACGGTCTATTCGCAACTATTTCGCTGTTGAAACGTCGCTGAATTGCATGAACCCATTCTCATCGATCAGCATGAAACAGTAGCCATCGATACTTGACGGGATCACCGCGCTCACACTTGAACCATCTGCGCTAATCGTAGCCGGCAAACGCATTCCTGGGATAAACTCCGCTGTAACCGCACTTCTACTACCGCGTCTCTTTTTCTTTTTGTCAGCCACTGGCGCTTCACAATAAATCACAGATGCTTCCTTCACCATCGGGCCACTCGGTTTGACTGTGAGCCGTGCGTTACGCGTTGATTCCTTGAACGAACTCTTTCCTAGACTGGCGACTGCTGCCGTGTTCTCGGCGTAGTTTGGGTTCAGGTAAGGCAGTTCTGCATTCGAGGAGACGAGTGCGTCCTCCAGCAATCCGCTCAGTCGCTGAACCACAGAGGCATATTCAGGATTCTTGGCTAAGTCATTTGCTTCTTCGAAGTCGTTGCGCTGGCCGTCCTGATAGAGCCGATACAATTCGTAATCATTCGTTTCGTAGCGTTTGTGGAGCTTATAATCGCCGCTGCGAATCGCTGACTTCCAGCCTGAACCATGCGGAAAATGCCAGAAGAGAAACTCACGCTCGATACCATTTGCATCCAGCACCTTTGAGGCTTTGCCATGCAATACTGAAGAGATGTCCAAACCACTGAGTTCTGCAAAATCGCTCGGGGCGATCTTGGAATCAGTCAATGACAAGAACGTAGGGAAGAAATCGAGTTGATTGACCATTCCGTCAAACTCGCTGCCAGCAGCAATGCCTGGGCCAGAAATTACGAGAGGCACGCGAACGCCGCCGCCTTCTGTGTGACCTTTACCATATTTCAGTGGCGCATTATCCGAAAGTACTTCCGGCCCGCGCTGCTCGGCTCCCCCATTGTCTGAGCTAAAGAAAATATACGTCGTCTCGATCAGCTTTTTACCGGGGCTGCGCGGGTCGTCGGTCGTCTCGAGGAAATCCATGATCCGTCCAAGGCTCCAGTCCACACTGGTCACCATGGATGCGAAGTAAGGATTCTGCTGACCGGGTAAGGTCATGTCACCTTTTTTAGGCGGGAAAGGTTGGCCAAATTTATCGCAGTAATACTCTAGCAATTCACCATTGCGTGTCAGCATCGGCCAGTGAACCATCCAGTGACAGAGATTGAGGAAGAACGGCTCGTCGCCGCCCTCGGCCATAAACTCGATCGCGGAACCCGTCACTTCGTCGTAAGGATACGAGATACCATCTGGCTTCTTTTCGCTGTAAGGCGGGTATTTCTCCACACTCAATGGGAATTTAGGATCGTTCTTCGTTGCAAAATCTTTGGTGCGATCCGGCACACTTCGATGAATGCCGCGCTCTTCATTGACGACTTCAAAACCATAACTCGCTGGAGTCAGGCCAGCATGCCATTTCCCAGAATGCCCAGTGCGGTAGCCGTTCGCTTTCAACGCATCGGCGCTGGTCAACAAATTGCGATCAATTTGTAACTCTAAGTAAGGAGCTATGAGGCGCTCGGTGCTTTTGCCATCTTTGCGATCATCCAAAGTGACGTGCGTGAAGCGTGTCTTAGCGGGGTGCTGCCCCGTGTTAATCGCAGCACGCGATGGCGAACACGTAGGCGCCGGCGAATAGCCTTGAGGGAAATTCATTCCGGACGCGGCAAGCTTCACCATATTCGGCGTCTCGTAAGGACAGGGGGCATCCAGATCGTTAATCTGGATATCCTGCCAACCGAGATCATCGACGTAGAAAATAATGATATTTGGTTTCGACAGGCTCACCACAGGTGGCTGCGCCGTCTCCGCTTGAACCAACGGAATGCAGGAGGCTAATAATAAGCCCGCGACAAGTTTTTGTTTAATTTTATTCATAGAATTTTGAGTTTATTTTAGAATTTCAGTTCTGTGACTAGCTCGTCACAGCGTGCTCGCTGCGCTTGTAAGATGGAGGCGAATTCAGGGTTACTCACCAAATTGCGCTGCTCCTTTGGATCCGACTCTAGGTCAAACAGCTCCTCATAGATCGGCGCTTCACCTGCGATACCATCCGGCAGATACTGCTTACGATCTGCCTCCTTGCTGTAGTAACGGATGTATTTATAGCGCTCGCTGCGAACCGAGTCCTGTCGCGCGTAGCCTTGATCGGTGAACAAATTCTCAAGGAATACATCCTGACGCCAATCGACCTCCTGCCCCTCGATCAACGGCACCATACTGACGCCCTGATAGGTATTCGGCACAGCAATGCCGACCATATCCAAGAGTGTCGCTGGTATGTCTTGCCCGACCACTAGATCGGTGCGTTGCACTCCGCGCTTTCCTTCCGGCAAAAAGGGTGAATAGACAATCAAAGGCACATGCACGGACTCTTCGTAAAGCATCGTCTTCCCGCCCAAGCCATGCTCGCCGTAGAGCAAGCCATTATCCGAAAAGACCACGATGATGGTATTCTCGGCGAGGTGCATCTCCTCCAGCATCGCCCGTAGATTTCCGACCATCTGATCGATGCCATACACTGCCCGCGCGGTCTTGAGCAAAGAACCTCGAAGCGAGTTTTCATTAAATTTGTAATATCCCGGTTGTTCTTCTCGAGTAATGACGTTTGCAGGCAATGTTAAATTGTTCGGATAGCCTTGCGGCACCTGAAACTGATTCTGCTTATACCGTGTCGAGTAAAACTCAGGATCTCCAGGCTTAGAGCCCATCCCTCCCAAGCTCGATTGATGCGGTAGGTTCAAGTTGATCCATGCACAGAAAGGCTTTTTCGCATCACGCGGCTGCAACTGCTCTTTGATCGATACATCCGCATTTTCATAGAAATAAGCGAAATCATTGCTCGGATTCAAATAAGCCTGAAACGCTTCAAACAAGGCTTCAGTCTGCGACTGAGTCTTTAAATTCCGAAACTGCTTATGTTTTTTAGCGGGATAGAACCCGAGGTGCCCTTCCCCATAATAACAGAAATCAATATTCTGCTTCAGCGGTTTATTACTGCGATCCACGATCTTGGTATGGTGCTTGCCAATAAAAGCAGTCGAATAGCCGGCCTGCTTCATTTGCATCAAGAAGCTATTCTCAAAGGCCTCCTGCGACACATAATTATTCGATACGCTGGTAAAACCGATGCGGTTCTTACGCTCCCACTGCGAAGTGAAGATGTTCGCACGACTGGGGCCGCAGATCGGGCTCGTCACAAAGGCCTGACTAAAGAAAACGCCTTCTTGAGCCAAGCGATCGAGATGTGGCGTTTCCGTAACCGTGTTGCCAGTCAACCCCATCGAGTCGAAACGTTGATCGTCTGTCAGAATAAAGATGACGTTCGGCTGAGAAGCCTGCACGGCTAACGTAGACGCAATGACTGCAAACAGGCCGACAGCCAATAGGGCTAATTGTTTTTTCATGTATTTTTTATCCAGCAGCAGGCTTGTAGAACTGTGACCGACATAGCTTACTTAAAAGTAGATTTTAAAGCCAACTGCCAAAGTATCTGGCAATGCCTTGGGCAACTGGATGTGCAGACCTTCCTTAATTTGCTTCCACATAATGGTTTCCTTGCTGCTCAACATCGAGACTCCTTTGACTGGAGCTTCAAGTGCACCCCCGGTCGCGAGTGTCTTGATCAAGATATCTTCAGTCGGTGGCACCAGCACGAATGCATAGAGGTCGCCGTCTTTCGTGGTGAAACGGATGTCCGTCTGACTATAAGAGGCATGATTTTCATTCCCTCGTCCGTGCTTGATCACAACTGGACCTTCGCCAAAGACCTTCCACGGGCGACTGCCGTAAATAGCCTCGCCGTTAACTCGCAGCAGATCGCGGAACGCATTGAGATACTCCATCTGATTGTTAGGGATGAGACCGTCGCCTGTGAGAGCGATATTGAGCATCACCACACCATTCTTACTAATTGAGTCGATCGCATTGCCAATCATCACCGGAATCGGCATACGGTTCGTGGCACCATCGCGGTAGAACCATGTGCCAGATAGATCCGTCGCCCACATCCACGGCTCAGGCTCAATGTTTGCCGCGCTGCCGCGCTCCATATTATAAGTGAAGGCCTGCTTGTTCTTTTTGGAGTCTTTGAAGGAAAGTACGACATCCTGCTTCCCGCCATTTTCCTTAAGATCCTTGTTCACATATTCGGTGAACAGCTTCAACCCAAGCCCTTTCCCGCTCTGAAGATTCGGATAAGGCGAATCATTATTAAACATATCAGGATCATATTTTTCAATAATCTCCCAACAACGCTGATACCAATGCTCGTTCCAAGCGTCATCGCTCGAATACGTTTTAGGCGAATAATCCATGTTAAACAGCTCTCCCGCTAGCGTGCCAGACTGCTGGAATTGACGAGCACTGTTAAAGAAGCGCGGCGACCAATATAAATGCGTCGAGACACCAAATTTGAGGCCATGCTTTTGCGCGGCGGCTTTCCACTCCTGAAGCGTGTCGCGTTTCGGCCCCATTTCGACCGAGTTCCATGAATGGAACGAATCATACATATCAAAATTATCGTGATGCGTCGCCACTGGCATGATGAACCGCGCACCGACGTCCTTGACCGTTTTCACCAGTGCATCTGGGTCCCAGTTGTCAGCCGTAAACATCGGCACCAAATCTTCGTAACCAAACTCGGCATGAGGGCCATAGGTCTGGTCGTGCCAGTCGGTCAGCTTTTGAACCGCTTCAGGGTGTTTCGAGGCACTCAGTTGTCCCTCCGTCCCATACATCCACGCACCGTAGTGCGAACCGTCGTGCGGCCGACCGTTCTGAATCGAAGATGGTATTCCCCAGTGGAACCATACTCCGAGCTTCCCATCCACAAACCACTCGGGCACCTCGTAGTGTTCAGCAAGGGATTCCCAAGTAGTTTCAATCGAGTCTGCAATCGCGTTGCCAGCGAGTGCAAGGGTAACTCCGACTAGAGTCATGATCATCATCCGATTATGCTTCATATATCTTGGATATATTAATAAAAGGGAAGAATCTACGCAATCCCACATTCATGGGATACAGACCATAAAATACCAACAGAATGACCTACTCTACGATTCATCAAACAAGCCGTACTGGACTTATTACGCGACAACCTATCCAGAGCTTCTACAAGTAGAATGGAATCAGGTAGCACTTCCCCTTAGACTCAATTACACCTAAGGACGGCTGAAGTCTTCCGTGTGTCGCATTGATCTTATTTTTAAATGCAGAGACACCAGAATCAGTCAACTCTACCAAGGTATAACCGTGTTCCTCAACATACGATGCGGCATGTCTACCGTTATTCCTCGCGCCTGACGTTGCTCGCTTGACGAAAGCCACCAGTGGGAATAAATATATTTTATCATCATGTATGGTTTCTCCTAGATTGTATTAACATATCAATTGTAACATTTATCCCTGAATAAACAGGCACAGATTCTTGCCCTGCATGGGTTTACCGGATGTGGCGAGGACTTTGCGGGGTTCTCGCCACTTTGCGGTGCGGCCAACACATGGACCTGCCCGAACCTCCCTGGCCATGGACCAGAGCCTTCGCTTGATTGCAGCCCCAAGGCTACGGTTGATCTGGTGCAGACACATGCGGCTACGCTGCAAGCGAAGCGATCAAACGACGTAGCAGCGACAC
>DGOD01000100.1 GCA_002389265.1 Gammaproteobacteria bacterium UBA4475 | reverse complement strand
GGGGAGCCAAACAGGTTAGCCAGTGCCGCATGCTGGGCCGGTGACATGGCCTGATCGCGAAAAAACAACACCTCATACTTCTGCAAGGCCTCATTCAAGGCGTTATAGTGGCTTTGATCCAGCGGTCCGCACAAATCAATTCCCTTAACCTCGGCGCCCAAGGCACCGGCAACCGGTGTCAGCTCCAGCATCGTTTAGTATCTCCACTGTGTTCCAGCACAAACGCCCAAGACTCCTGTCTCAGGCACCGCTTCCTGATCCTATCAACCCTTAACCGCAGGCGTCATATACTCTCAGTGCTGCTTTATTCAAGCGCGCTAATTTAAGCGCTAGCTCAAAGCGTCGATCTGCTCCACGAGTTTGGCGACTGTAACCTCCAGTTCCGCAATCAATTCTTTCGACTTGTGGACAGACAAGGCCACAACCCGCTTATCACCGAGTTTCTTCAAACCCTTCTGTAGCTTTACTGCATTGGCTTTCATATCGTCTTTTTGACTCATAACCTGCTCCATAAACTTGCGCGGCAATCATACTGTAAAGGCCTACGGGTTTATAGCCATAAGCCCTGAGAATCGCCGCATTAACTCGCAGAATCAGCCCCCTGACATAGCCTGCGTCGAATACGCTATGATACCCAGTAGATCACCATCCCGCGGGATGAACATCCATCAAGACGTGCCAACATCATGCAGGAACAGATACAGACAGACTATCGGGGCGCTCAACTGAGCCTAACATTCTCAACCATGACCGCCGCTGCCGAATTGAAGCCTAACAGCCAGCCCAGTGCGGAGCTGCGGATCAATGGCCTGCTCAGAGATAGCGCCAGCAGCTCACAGGATCCGATTACGCTGAGGCTCAGCAGTACGGTGCAGACTGACTATGAGTGGCACGAATACATAGAAGCCATTATTGAGTACCAGTCTGAAACCATTACTGCCCGACTGCTTGCAAGCAGCGTCGAACTGACCAGCCTGACGCTGCCCAGGACTACCTGACACCCCATGACGACACAAAGACCAACAATAAAACCTGAAACCAAAGGACAGCCATGCACCTAGCCAAACCCTGTATTGATATCGGTATCTATACCAATAACAGAGAGGACCAGCTTGATTTCTGGCAGCATCAGGTTGGCTTGCCCTTTGAGGAGCTGCTGAAACTCGGGGGCGGCAGCCAACAGCATCGACACAGCCTGAACGGCTCTATCTTCAAGCTCAACCACAGTCGCAATCCAATAAATGACGCACCTCCCTCCGGTTATCAGACGTTGCTGATCGCTCGCGAGGATATAAATGAGCCGACTCAGTTCCAAGATCCGGATGGCAATCAAGTGATTTTGGTACCTGCAGGCTATCAAGGCATCACACATATCGGCATCCGCCTGGAAGTCACCTCAATCTCGCGGTTCTCGACGTTTTACCGAGACGTGCTGCAAATCGAGCAAATCAGCAATGATTGTTTTCGATGGGGTACCACATTGCTCTTTCTGGTCGAGAACCCGCAGCACGTACCCGCCACAGGCATGCAAGGTTTAGGCTACCGCTATATTACGGTCCAGGTCTGGAACGTCGATAAAGAACACGAGGACTTCCTGGCTCGCGGCGGCGCGGAGGCTCGGCCGCCGACGACGTTGGGCACTACCGCCAGAATTTCCTTTATTATGGACCCTGATCAAAACTGGATTGAGGTGTCCCAGCGCGCCTCTCTCACAGGAACGCTGGAGTCGAACCAGACCTCATGAAATCAAACCTGAGCCGCGCGCACGGTAATTCACAGCGGGCGCCAGCTTCCGAGCTAAAAATTTGACGCGACAAGACCAAAACACTGCTACATCATCAACCAGAGGCAAACCGTGAATCCGCTAACGAATATCATGAACGACCGCGCAGAGGCCCGTAAGCAAGGCGACAGTAACGCCGACACCTGTTTCCTGGCACTGGCGGATAAAGATGGGCAGGCATCCGTTCGCACCCTGGTACTGCGTGAGATCACCGACCGCCACGTGGTCTTGTTTCTGAATCGCACAAGTCCCAAATGGCAACTGTTCCAGCAAGGCGCCAATTATGAGCTGCTGCTCTGGTATACCAGCATGCAACGCCAGTATCGAATCCAGGGCACGATGCAGCCCCTCGACCGGGAAATCGTTAAACAAACCTGGCAACGCCGGCCCCAGGGCAGCAAGTACCTGGACTATCTCTATCAGGAAATGGCACCGCAGAGCAGTGAAATTGAATCTAGAGAACAGCTCGCCAACGAAATCCAACGACTCAAGCAATCTTACAAGGTTGATGATATGCAGGCGCCCGCCGACGTCGGTGGTATTGAACTCATCGCCAACCGTGTTGAGATGCTCGATTTAAATCGGGAGGACCGCATCCACGATCGGCGTGTCTTCTCACTGCAAGACGGGCTTTGGACGGTAAAATATTTGGTGCCCTGATCAGGGCTTTACAGCAGGATGCTGCTGGGTTATGTTTTCCTTGCTCGGGAATTAGGCTTTATGCCTACCGCCGTATTGGTCGCTCTAACCAGGGGGACCGTCCAATACGCCGATCGGTACCCTGAAACGTAAAAGGAGGTGATCCCATCGACAGTCAGTCTATGCGGGGAGCCTTCGGGTTATTTTAGCCAATAACTTAACTCGGAGTTTAGCTCTCCATACGTTGACGAAGCCCTGGGAGAATTTCTCCCAGGGTTTTTTCATTTCCGACTCACGATTTCCGACTCACGATTTCTGACTCACGATTTCTGACTAACGATGCCTGCTCGCAGACCCTGAATATCAAACGGCGCCATCAATCTTGCTGACCCGTCGAATACCCTGCAAATGGGTGAAGCAAGTATCAATCGCAGTGGCCAAGAAATCCTCCATAAACGGCGCCTCCTGCTGATCCTCTCGAATCGCAGCATAAAGGGTGGACCAGAGACCCGCCTCGCCCATCTTTTTCGCCAAAACCGTCCCATTCTTCGTGTATTCTGTTAATGCCCAGTTAGGTAGACACGCAACCCCACGGCCACTGGCGACCAACTGCACCATCATCGGGGTCAATTCTGCCGTACGCACTTCCTGAGGATCAACATCCGCCGGGTCCAAAAAACCGGTAAACACATCGAGCCGATCACGCTCCACAGGGTAGGTAATCAATATCTGGTTGGCTAGGTCAGCGGGTTCAACAAATCCTTTACCTGCCAGGACATGATGCTTGTCTATCGCAAGCAATGCCTCATAACAAAACAGCGGCACATACTCGATACCAGGCAGACTGATGGGGTCGGAGGTGATGACCAGATCAAGATCGCCTCGAACCAGCGCCGGTAGAGGTGCGAAATTGAACCCACCGGTCAAATCCAACTCAACCTCAGGCCAGTTGCCTCGATAGCGATCGATACAGGGAATCAGCCATTGAAAGCAACTATGACACTCTATACAAATATGCAAACGACCGGCCTCGCCGCCTGCCAGCCGCGCCAGGTCCCGCTCCGCATTTTTAAATTGGGGGATCGCCTCGTCGGCGAGTACCAACAAGCGCCGCCCAGCACTGGTAAATTGCGGCGGTTTCGTTTTACGGACGAACAAAGAGCAATTCAGGCGCTCTTCCAGGTCTTTTAGTTGATGCGATAATGCGGACTGAGTCAGGAATAGACGATCAGCAGCCTCCACAAGACTGCCAGTGTCGCGCAAGGCGACCAGGGTTTTTAAATGCCGTAATTCAATCATTCAACTATATTTTCCACTGCCGCCTGTTTATGAAAATTATTCAACTCTAGACTCGATTAGTCGCCGCGTTGCTCATAATAAGAAATATTCGCCCATATCACCAGCGATCAGCAAAACAATACCATTCGGTCAAAATCAGGTTTGACTCGAAAGGCTCACTCGACACAATGATCCCTGCTGTAAGGCTTACGAACCACAAGCAGAGAGCAATTCATGTTTAACCCTTCCGCCCTAGTGATAGAAACGTTTGCACAAGAGCTCGTCGGCAAATACATCAACATGTACGGTACCGATGACAATAACATTCATCTGGTCGTATCAAATGCTCGCAACGCATTGGAAATCATCGCGAACAGTGACGCCCCCTATCACGACATGAATCACACGATCATGGTGACCATGGTAGGCACAGAAATTCTGCGCGGTAAAATTTTGATCGAAGGCAATGTCACGGCCAGTGACTGGGTTCACTTCGTGATATCTTTATTAAATCACGATGTCGGATATGTCCGCGGTATTTGTCGAGCCGATCGCTCAGGTCGATATACGATCAATGCTAACTACGACACCATCGCCCCGCCAGCCGGCTCGACTGATGCGTTCTTGACCCCTTACCACGTAGATCGAGGCAAACTCTATATCACAGAGCGCTTTAAGGGTGATGCAAACATTGATCCGAAGATCATCGCCAAAAATATTGAACGCACCCGCTTCCCAGTACCCACCGCAGAGGATCACCAGGATAGTGCCGACCTTCCTGGATTGCTGCGCGCAGCGGATCTGATCGGTCAACTGGCTGACCCCCAGTACATCCGTAAAATTTCATCATTATTCGCCGAGTTCGAAGAAACAGGCCAGGCCGCGGCAATGAATTACACCAACGCCGCTGATCTGCGTGCCGGCTACCCTGGGTTTTTTTGGAACGTCGTGACACCTTTCATCGATGAAGGCCTGCGTTACCTGCGCAGAACGCAAGAAGGCCAGGCGTGGGTGGCTAATCTCTACGCCAATGTCTTCACCGAAGAGCACGAGGCGCCTGCCTATGGTCCCGAACGCCGCACCGAGGGTGACCCACGACTTGAGCCCAAAGACCCTGGCAAGCAAGCGCTTTCGAAAGCCCAGAAAAACACCCTGGAACGACGGCGCAACCGAAAGTAACCCAACTAGGCGTCCCCAACTA
>DGOD01000353.1:1137-6327 GCA_002389265.1 Gammaproteobacteria bacterium UBA4475 | reverse complement strand
GTCGCATTCCATATTCTTATGACCATCATGCGAAAATTCTGCCAGGGGATACCACGCTTCACTAATACGAACTGGAAGAACCTTCCATGGTACTTCCGCATCCGCAACCGCGGTGATTTCATGACAAACCGTACAGGTTTGCTTCTCGAATAAGTTTTCTGCGGCATCAGCCACACGGGCTTCAATAAAGATCGCTGCCTTAGCGCCAATTGACGCCTTCGGATCGATTTCCATCGCTGTGATTAAGTCAGTAATCAGCTGTGGCCGCGCGACTCTGCCCGGACGTCGAACTGGTCGCTCCGGCTCAGCACCTGTTTCGTCTGCTGGAGCCAGCTTTTGGTCGTCGCCAGCCTCAGCGCCTAACTCCTCGGTCAAGTATTGCAGTGCATAATACTCCCGCAACGTTCGCATCAGTTCAGGTGGCGAACCATGGGGCACCACACGGTCTGGTGAGTTCGGGTCAAAGGTTAATTGATGGCAGCTGGCGCAATGATCTTGCATATTCACAGCCTGCATTTGCATACCACCCTTTTCCGGTACGTGGCAATCAGAGCACTCCATTCGCACCTTTCCATCTGCAGAGTCAATGCCCGCTGCGTCCAAGTGAACATCGTGAGGGAATATGAGATTCGACCCTTCAGCGATACCCTCTTCGTCAAGGTTTACTCGCTTCTCATGCCAATCCTCATCCAAGCCGTATTCCAGAAGTGATACTTTGAAGTCCGGATGATTCGCAGAAAAGTCTGTCGCCGGCAACAAGCCATCGCCATCCATGCCCACATCTGTCAGTTTGGCATGGCAAGTTGTACAGACACCCTGGTCTGAACGAATGATCGACCCCGTCGTGCTGTGCTCTTGATGACAATCGGCGCAGCGGCTGCCGACCTGGTAATCATCACCATGCACTTCCGTGTCGAAGTGATGGGTGATAGTTTGGTGACAACCAAGGCAGTCTTCGTCTTGGGTTGGCACGAAGGGCTTTGCATGACAGGCATCGCAATTTTCACCCAAAAACGCGTGATTTTGGTGCAGTTCACCACTCAGCCATTGACCATCATCGGGCAGCATTGACTCTCGCAGCTCTTCTCTTTCATCTAGATAGAAACCTGCCATCGGAATGGCCAATGTCCCCACCAGAATCACGAGAAACAGAGTCCAGGCGATCGCACGCTCCGGTACATTGACGTCTCGCAGGCGAGTCTGAAAGCGATCTCGCAATTTTGCAACGGTTTCGCTGGCAACTTCCACTTCAAGCACGAAGTCGAGTTCACCATCATCTGCCTTAACCTTAATGCTGTGGCCCGAGATCTCTACCTGGTCACCGGCTTGCAACTGCGCGCGCCGACTGGACTCGCCGTTCACGGCAAATCGATAGTCACCGCTGGAAGCCAGCGTCAGCTTGCCGCCGGCCAGGGTCAGGCGAGAATGGCTTAAGGGCAGTCGTCGATCAGAGATCTGGATCGTCTGGTCTGTACCGCGACCAATAGTCGCAACATCACCATCAAACGAAAATTGGCTAACCTCTTTACCGGCGCCTCGAGACTCAATGTATTTAATTAATAATCGCACTTAAATTTCCTGGCTGGATGTTCCTGACCGATTGATTCGCAGTACCGGTGATACCGGTTCCAATTATTTTTATTGTGACAATTACCAGTAGATAAAAACCGAAACAATATGCGTAAGTAGCGCTGCCAGCAGTGCAATGGAGAGCGGTACGTGCAGATAAAGCCAGGCTTCCTGCAGGGCTTGAAACCGAATATCAGTTCGAATGACTTGGAGCAGCTTCTGTCTCGCGCCATAACTTCTGACAACTGCTGATAACTTTCCAGTCTCCGATCCCTCAGCTACACTCAGCCGTTCAACTAACCATGCCACAGCACGTACTTGATCCGTATTGGGATAGACATTGCCATCAATCATCACTTTTGAGCTATCCACCCCAGCCAGCTGCGCATACATACCACCACCGATCTCAGTCCGATCGATTGCGCTAGAAACTACGCCCCTGATATCGGCGGCCAACGCGCTGACATCGCGCTTGAGCTGGCCATCAATATCCTCAAGCTGCAAAAAAATATCGTCCAGTGTCTGACTGCGTTTGAGCTCATTACGAGCCTCGGGATAGGTCCGATAGGCCCACACTCCAAACAAACCACTGACAATAACCACACACATCAAAACGTACGCCAAGGTATGAACATTAATACCGAATTGGAAACCAGTATGTAGCGTCGCGACCACCAGCAAAGAAGTGCCAAGATAGACGTGGGCCGAAACCCAACCCCGAACGGTACCCCAACCGGCAGCGAAGTTACGCTTGCGTCGACCCAGGTAAATCAGCCAGAGAATAAGCAACGCGCCCATCGTGCCCAAGGTGTACCCCAGCCAGGTGCCGCCATTAGGTGTCTGGTGCGGCTCTTGAAGTAGATACGCGACGATAGATGCACCGACGAGTGCGATAGCTACCCAAAAGTAGCGACCGTTTGCATGATTTAGAAAGGATATATGCATCGACTAGTTACCGCACCACATTGACGAGATCAACAAAATCTTCTGGGCTCAAGCGCATGGCAGCCCCCGTTGGACAAGCCCGCACACAGCTGGGACCACCACTTTGATCCTTACACATGTCACATTTAACGGCTTGCTTAAATGAAGATTCACCCACTACGGCAGCTTTACCTCTGCCAGGTTTCTGACCCAGACCAAACAGCATCCAACTCCAGTAGCTGGATGGCGCCTCGGTCTTGTAAGCCATTTGAATCACGCCATAGGGACAATTACGTTCACAGTTACCACAACCAATGCAGTTATCACCGATAAACACTTCGCCGCCCAGCCCGCCACGCTGAATTGCATCCGGCGGGCAATCTTTCATACAGCTCGGATCTTCACAATGGCGACAGGAAGTTGGAACATGGATATGCGCAAACGTTGGTCCAGCCTTCCGGTTCAAGCGCGAAGTGCCTTCATGGGTTGCCGCACAGGCTGACTCACAGAGATCGCAGCCGACGCAAATATTTTCATCGATGAGCAACACATCGGTGGCTTCACCTAAGCCCTGGCCCATCAAAAATGACATTAAATCGCTGGATTCCGAATTCGACTGCAGCGCAACGTTTTGCTCGTGGCGATCCTTAACCATGGCTTGCAGACGTTCCTTCAATCCTGCGGAGCGTTCCAACAAAAGACTGAACGACTCTTTGTCGAGCGAGATGGTTTCCGTTTTAACGGCAGCCTTGACTGTCGCTGATCTAGTGGTATTGCCCAACAAAGCCATCTCACCAATAGGCGTGTTGGCAGGCACATAACTCATGACCACATCGCGGCCGTCAATCTCAATCGACACAGTGACCGAACCGTTGCGTATAAAGTGCAGGGTATCGGCTTCATCACCTTCTTTGAATATGGTTTCTTTGGGTTGGAATTGGTGCATTTTCGCCCGGGCCGCGATGGGCTGCAATTCCTCGATAGGCGTATCCGGCGCAAACTTTTGCTGGATGGTTCGAACGATAAAAGTCTCGTCCAGGACCCGCTTGACCGCCGCAACAGAGGAGATCAACTTAATCATAGAGCGCCGCGGGGTCTCAATCACAATACATTGCGGGCCGGCGTACACCGTAGCTGAACGGCGCCGACCAGACATCAGACTCATCTCACCGAAAAAACCACCTGCGTTAGCCGTGATACGGAGTGTGGGATTGACTTCAATCTCCACCGTGCCCTCAAGTATTGTAAAAAAGGTGTTGGTGTAATCATGCTGCTTAAAGATGACATCGCCCTTGGCCGGCATCGACACGCTACTGTCGAGCATCAGCTCGCGAAACTGCAAGGCGTTGACATCAGCGAAAACCGGTATTCGCTCCTGCATCAAGGCAAGCACACCATCGACCTCCAACTCATAAGGCAAGCCGTTGAATTTAGAGGCCAACAGGTCGTTATCCGCGGGCTTAACATCATGTCCAAGTATATACTCGACCACCTCATAGCCTTGATTCATCGCCTGCTTGATCAAGGGGTAGCCACCCAGGGCACCGATCACATAGATGCCTGCGACATTAGACTCATATTGACTGGTCAGAGCCGGAATAGCGTTCTGATCTTCGCTAGGAAATTCAATTCCAAAGGATTCCACCAGCTTGCGAGGTGGTATCGCGCCGAGGCGAGCGATAATCCGGTGCAGCGGCACAACGGCATCACCTGTGGCGGTTTTTAGCTGTAAATTAGCAGGGAAATCGCCACCTTCGAGCACTTCAACGCCTGCGGGGGAGCTACTGTAGTAGCATTCAATCGTGCCCGCATCGATCGCGGCCATGATCAAATTCAAGTTACCTTCCTTCGCCCGAGCAAATTCGTCTTTTCGATTAACGATGTAAACTTTGTTATTGGCGGCAAGGGCAATGGCATTTTCAATCGCTGCGTCACCCGCGCCAATGATCGCGATGCTCTCGTCCTTATATTCGCCTGGATCATCCAGCGTATATTGGACCACCTCAGACTGCTCGCCAGGCACGCCCATTTGCCGCGGATTACCTTGCAAGCCGATTCCCAATATTACATGTCGCGCCAACACCTCTTCGCCGTTCACTAAACTGATCACGAAGTGTCCCTGGGATCCACTGATTGCCTTCACCTCGGCGCCGTATTGGATATTAACGCCGACGGTCTTAATGCCCGTTTCCCAATTTCCTAGAATCGTTTCCCGCTTCCCGGCATCAAATTCAATCGGGCTACGCAGCGGCAAAATACCGGGCTCAGCCATAACATGCTTGCCCTTTTGGTACTTTTGAATCGTGTTGGCAATTTTCGGCGAGCTTTCTAGCAAGACGTGTTCTACATCTAATTCCGCACACCGTGCTGCTGCACTCAGACCACCCGGCCCAGCCCCAATTACAGCTATTTCAAACACAGTACAACCCCACAATAACGGAAGGACTACCCTTCTTTCGACTGATGACACAGACCTCGATCTGAACCTGGCACTTCTTTTGGCGCTTTTTTTATCACTCTGAACTCCCCCAAGGTAACATATTAACCTGACCACGGAAATCCCTAATCGTGCCTCACCACGATATCAACAGCAGAGCCTAACGCGGCTGTCCATCACGATTAGCAAATGAATTTCGCCAATGTGAGCGACATCACGTTATTCAGTACGTCACAGTCGTTTAATACCCAATCGGCGCA
>DGOD01000353.1:0-1078 GCA_002389265.1 Gammaproteobacteria bacterium UBA4475 | reverse complement strand
GATACCTTAGAGGCAAAAATCATGACCCATCACTCGCAAACCAACATCGAGGATCTGTTGAACAGCCTCTGCCTGCTTGTTTTCCTGGCGGCAACCATCTCAACTATGGCAGCAGCCTGAACTCACTTATTGAGTCGAATAATTTCCATCAACCCAGTCAGAATAAGATCTGGCACTAGATGATCAAATAACTTTTCGCGGGTGAAGAGTTGCGCAAAACCACCAGTACCGATCACCAGGGGTGCCTCGTCCCTAAACACCTCGGCCGTAATTCGTGCCACTAGCTCACGCATCATGCCAACATTGGACCAATACAAGCCAGCCTGAATGCTTTCTATGGTCGAGCGTCCAAAGGCAGAAGCCGGCGGCACTATCTCCACGGACGGCAACTGGGCCGTCTTGGCTTCCAGCGCTTCCATCGCTAAACGCACGCCCGGTATGATATTGCCTCCCAGGAACTCCTTGTCTCGAGTAATCGCACAAAGAGTCGTTGCCGTGCCGAAATCAGCGACGATCAAATTACGGCCGGGAAACAGCTTGATCGCACCTACGGCATCAGCGATTCGATCAGCGCCCACCTCTTTCGGATCACGATAGCCGATCTTCAAGCCGGTCTTGATACCAGGCCGCAGAATCAAGGGCTCCACCCCGAAATACTTCTGACAGCAAGCCCGCAACGAATACAGCATATCCGGTACGACACAACAGATAGCGATGAATTGAACCGCGTCAGGATCGATTTGATTTTCCCGCAACACCGAACGAAAGAAGACCCCTAACTCGTCGGAAGATGAGTGTTCAAGGGAAGTCCGGCGAAATTGAGCGCTTAAACGACCGTCATCAAACAGGCCTCCGTAGACCTGCGAATTACCAACATCCAGACATAAAATCATCGAGCTACCTGCTTGAGTGGAATATTATCGATTAAACGGACTTGATGAACACCCTCGCCGAGTCGGGCGGCGGCAAAACGGCGCGCTTCGCCAGTGACTACATAATCAACTGCAAACCCTAGCTCGGTTAACTGACGGGCAACTTCGGTATCACTACTGGCGCTGCCCAGCAACGCGTAGAGTCG
>DGOD01000124.1 GCA_002389265.1 Gammaproteobacteria bacterium UBA4475 | reverse complement strand
TAGCAGTATAGCAGCGTCGCGAGGCCGATTGGCAGTATCCCTGCTGGATCATGGACGGCCACGCGCTGACAAGTTGAACTAGCGAGACTATGAGGGCTCATCCCAAACTGGTTATACTGCGTATTCTGATCAATGAAGCCTCGCGGCAGACCATACCGCACGGCACCGGCAAGATGACGCGACACGGATTAATACAAAAAGACGCCAAGACCAGCGGGGTCCTTGACAATAAACAGAATAATAATCAGCAGCCATGACGCCTAGGCTGCAGGGACAAGACGACACATGCAGGATATTCGCCCCAGATGCAGCTCTCCGGCCTACTACTTAGGTCGATTCATTCTGTTTGTAACCCGTTGGCGCGTGGAGGGTGACGCACCTATGACTAAAAACATGTTAGTCATCGCTGCGCCGCATACCAGTAACTGGGACGCCATTTTACTGCTTGGCGCTGCCTATTCGTTGCATTTACGCATAAACTGGCTGGTTAAGAACACCCTGTTCGTACCAGTGCTTGGCCAGCTAATGACTTTTTTTGGCGGCGTACCCGTCGAGCGATCACGAAGCACCAATCTGGTACAGCGGCTTGCCGAGCGAATCAAGCACAGTGATGGCACCGCGCTAGTAGTACCACCCAGTGGTACTCGCAGCTATACGGAATACTGGAAGTCAGGATTTTACCGGATCGCGCTGGAAGCCAATATCCCAGTGGTCTGCGGGTACCTCGATTATGAGCGCAAGGTGGCAGGTCTGGGGCTGTCGTTCTATCTTAGCGGCAACGTCAAAGAAGACATGGACAGAATTCGGGCCTTCTACGAACCCATCAATGCCAAATATCCAGACAAGAAGAGTCGTATCCGACTCAAAGAAGAAGAGTCAGCCTGAGCCTCGTTGGTGACTGCACCGGCCTTCCTAGATCAGATCTAGAATAAGCTGATGCAGTAACCGTCAAAACGAGCGTTATTGATCGAACACAATAACACTGCGCGCTACTGCGCCGGTCTTCATATCGGCGAAGGCGTCATTGATTTGCTCAAGCTTAATACGCTTGGAAATCAGTTGGTCTAGATGTAGCTTGCCTTGCAGATAAAAATCGATGAATCGTGGCATATCAATTCGAAACCGATTTGAACCCATCATTGAGCCCTGAATCCTCTTCTCCTGCAGGAAGGCTGCGCCCATCAACTCGATCTTCACACCGACGGGAATCATACCGATGATGGTTGCAGTACCGCCCGGTCTCAACATGCGGAACGAATCTTCCGCCGTCTGCTTCAAACCAATCGCTTCGAAGGAATACTGTACCCCGCCCTTGGTTAATTCCATCACTTGCTCGACAGCATCGCCATTGCGACCGTTAATCACATCCGTTGCGCCAAAGTCCTTTGCCATCTCAAGCTTGGAGTCCACCATATCGATGGCGATAATTCGTGCCGCACCAGCAATCGCTGCGCCGTTGATCGCTGACAGACCAACCCCACCACAACCGATAACAGCCACTGTACTGCCTGGCGCCACGGCGGCCGTATGAAACACGGACCCCACACCGGTGGTCACAGCACAACCGATCAAGGCGGCACGGTCTAGCGGCATATCTTCACGAATCTTCACCAGCGCGTGCTCATGAATCAGCATTTGCTCTGCGAAGGAGGACAGGTTGGCAAACTGATTCACGATGGCATTATTATGTGACAAACGCGGCTCTTCATCGACGGGCCGACGCACTTCAGCACTGGCACACAGGGACATATGACCGGTCAAACATTGCTCGCAATGACCACAAAAAACTGACAGACAGGTGATCACATGGTCGCCGGGCTTGACATAAGTGACGTCAGATCCAACCTGCTCAACAATACCTGCTGATTCATGGCCAAGCACCATGGGTGTCTGGGCAGGATACAGACCCTCGATAAAGTGCAGATCACTATGGCAGACGCCGGCCGCTGCCGTTCTAATCAATACTTCTCTTGGCCCTGGCTTTGAGATGCTGATTTGCTCGATTTGCAGGGGCTTTCCCACTTCTCTAAATATGGCAGCTTTCATGCTTCTACTCCGGTTTATGATTTTTTACTGACTTCTGTTGACGCCTGATGGCGCATTTTTGATCTGTCCTTCAAATCTTGGGTTCTGCTGACGAAACCTCACAGCCACGTTTTGCGTCACGCCGTCGGCGTTGGCTTTGCAGAACCCTGATCAATCTGTCTGATCGCGGGGATACAAACCGCCAGCACCAGGGTGACTATAGCCAGACAGACGGCGCTAATCCACAAGGAAGTGTCAATGCCATAGTGTTCGGCAATATATCCCACTGGGATCACACCCACCGGCATCAAGCCAAATGACATCATCAAAATACTGTTCACCCGCCCCCGCATCGCCGGCAG
The DNA here is from genome assembly GCA_002389265.1 of Gammaproteobacteria bacterium UBA4475. Lineage (GTDB taxonomy): Bacteria > Pseudomonadota > Gammaproteobacteria > Pseudomonadales > Azotimanducaceae > UBA4582. The sequence goes on along the minus strand of DGOD01000124.1, from coordinate 5,224 downwards.
CAAGGCCAATTGCACCATTGATGAATGACTCAAGCTTTGCTTCAATCCCTGTATCAAACAGCCCAGAGTAGCACCATGCACATATTGATGACCGGCTTCAGTCCCTTCGACGGACGCCTTGAAAATGCCTCCTGGCTAGCCGTCGAATCATTAGCGAGTCAGAGCCCAGCAATTGACACGCTTGAGATCCCCGTGATCTGGGGCGCACCCCTGGCCCGACTAAAGCCTATTTGTGCAAGCCATTGTCCAGAAATCATTATCAGCATGGGCGAAGGCCACGTAGGTGAATTTACTGTCGAGATCCTTGCGCGCAATGAGCGGGCCATGCGCACCGACAACCGTGCCAACACGCCTTTGCAGCGCCTGATTGACCCCCAGGGACCGGCGTTACGCAATGGGAGCATCGATTCAGAACAACTTTGTCAGCGCCTGCGCGAACACGGCTGGCCGATTCGAGTATCCACCGATGCCGGCGCATTTCTCTGTGAAGAAACCCTGTATACCCTCGAAGGCCTCAGAGAAGATTATCCCCACCTCGGTACGGTCGTCTTTGTTCATCTACCCCCTTACGGCAGTCAATTTCAGATGAATGATGAGGATCAACTTTGTCATATCGACATACTGTCACGCTTCGCGCGACATCTACGGGACGCTGTAGTCCACATCCATGGACTGACTCAGGGCGCTTTGTCCGCCCCAGCCAAGCGCAAATAATCCAGGGCAAGATTCGTCATCAACCTGGCGCCAACGGGTAAGGCCCGTTCATCTGCATAAAAGTAGGGTGAATGATTTGAGGCGGGTGCCGGGTCCAAAGGGTTAGCGACGCCGAGAAAGAAAAACATGCCCGGTATCTGCTGCTGATAATAGGCAAAATCCTCGGCTGTGGTCGTCCTCGGTGATATTGACACCTGCGCCTGACCCACCACCCGCTCAAGCGTGGGCACCATCAGGCGCGTCAACATTGGGTCATTCGAGGTCACCGGCGTGCCGGCAAGGATCTGTACTTCGGCCGTCGCGCCGGCACTCTCAGCGATGAGGCTGACTGTGCGAACCATGCGCACATGAATATCTTCTCTCACTGTCTGGTCGAAGGTTCGAATCGTGCCGAGCATTTCAACGTCATCGGGAATAATGTTGGACCGCACCCCTCCCTGAATTTTGCCGATCGTGACGATCGACGGTGTTAACGTTGAATCCAATTGACGGCTTGGAATTGTCTGTAAGCCGAGCACAATCTGGGCCGCCACAACGATCGGGTCAACCCCGCCCCAAGGCACGGCGCCATGAGTTTGCCGACCCTTGACCTTGATCTTAAAGGTGTCGGAACTGGCCATAATGCCCCCCGTGCGGTACTGAACGGTGCCGAGCGCTGAAGGAAAAACATGCAAACCAAAGATGGCATCGACGTCTTGCAGAACGCCTTCTTTAACCATTAATTTCGCACCGCCCTGCTCACCTTCCGGCGGACCCTCCTCCGCTGGCTGAAAGATAAATTTTATGGAACCGGGAATCTCGTCGGCCATGCCCGCAAGCACCTCAGCGGCACCCATCAGCATAGCCATATGATTATCATGGCCACAAGCATGCATAACGCCCACCTCTTGGCCCAGATACTCTCCCTTGACCGTTGAGGCAAAAGCCAAATCCACCTGTTCGGTGACGGGCAAGGCATCCATGTCTGAGCGTAAGGCCACCAACGGGTGTTCGCTACGACCGCGCAAATAACCAACCACACCGGTATGGGCAACGTCAGTCGTCACGGTCATGCCCAGCTTGCGAAGATGCGCTGCGATGACCTCCGCGGTTCGAAATTCACGATTACTCAACTCGGGATGCGCGTGCAGATCACGGCGCCACTTGACCAACTTGTCATTGATACCCATCACGCTTTCATCGACGCGAGCATCAAGGGTCATGGCGCCTAGTTCATCAGGCACCTCTGTTTGGCCTGCTTGAGCTGCGCTAACGGTGCTCAAAGCCAACAACAGCACAATCCGCAATTTCAACAATTCCCACATCATCGATCAACTCCAACGCTACCTATAGGCTAGTGGCTTGTACTATATCGACGAAACGGTAGTGACGAAACAGCAACAGCGAAATAGCTCAGGGGAAACCATTTCGCATCCCGGGCCAATCTATGGATAATACAAAAAGACCAAAGGGAGAATAGACAATGGAATGTCCAAAATGCCACGGCGCGATGCAAGAAAAAACCTTAAGTACCCTGTCCGGCAGTGTGACGATCGATAAATGTGTCGCGTGTCATGGTATCTGGTTTGACCTTGGCGAGGCCGAAATACTCAAAGATAAATGGATGTCGGAACACATCGACGATAGCGGCACAATCCTTAGCAAGCAACACGACACCCTGCGTGATATTGACTGCCCACGCTGCGGTAAACCCATGATCCCTGTTTCTGATCCTAAGCAGAAACATCTCCAATATGAAACCTGTGCAGCCCATGGCATGTATTTCGACGCCGGTGAATTCACAGACTTTAAATATGAAACACTGATGGATTATTTTCGCGACTTTATCTTCGCAATACGTAGACACTAAAAATATTTTGGAGTAACTGTGGACGAACTGATATCAAGACGACTTCGCCACCGAGTGAGAGTTCTCGGCGACATCCTGGGCGAAACCATGATTGATCAGCACGGTCCCGAGTTTGTCGAAAAAATTGAAGAAATCAGAGTCCTTGCCAAGCAACGGCGCCAGGGCAACGACACACCTGACAGGGCGCTGCATACCGTCCTCAAAAATCTAGAAGGTGACACTCTCGTGTCGGTGGCAAGGGCTTTTAACCAGTTCCTCAATCTCGCTAACATCGCCGAGCAAGCTGAAGCTGACGACCTGCGTCATGGCGACTTCCCCCAGGCCTCCAACCTTAATACTTTATTCAACCATCTTGAGGCGACCGGGATCAGCCAGGCTGACATGATCGCGACCATAAACAATATTAGCTGTGAGCTGGTATTAACGGCACATCCAACGGAAATTACGCGGCGCACCCTGATTCAAAAATACAATCGTATTGCTTCACAGTTAGAAAAAGTCACGGAAGACCAACCTCTGACAAGCAATAATCGCCTTGAACTCGAACGTTTAATTGCCGAAGTCTGGTATACGGACGAGATCCGAACCGAGCCGCCGACGCCACAAGATGAAGCTAAATGGGGCTATGCCGTCATAGAACACTCCTTCTGGAATGCCATACCCAAGCTCTGGAAAGGCCTCGACCAACTGCTGTTCGAACACACCGGCACTCATCTGTCTATCACATCCACCCCGGTGAAGATCGCATCCTGGATGGGCGGGGATAGAGATGGCAACCCCAATGTCACCGCCCGCGTCACAGACGAGGTGGTTCGCCTGGCGCGCTGGATGGCCGCAGATTTGTACCTACGTGATGTGGAGGAGCTACTCTCGCAGCTTTCCATGAGTCAATGCAGCGATGAAATCCGCCAATTATCAAGTGGTGAAGCCCACGAGCCTTACCGTGTTGTTTTGCGGAATCTTCGCGAACAGCTCACAGCCACTCGGCAATGGTCGTCCTCTGACGAGCCACCGCAGGAAGGCCTGATCTTACAACCTCATCAATTATTCGACCCGCTATTCGCATGCTACGAATCATTGCATAGTTGTGGCATGGGTATTATTGCCAACGGTTTATTGAAGGATACCCTGGTGAGGGTAACGACATTTGGCGTGACCCTGGTTGACCTGGACATTCGCCAAAACGCCGACAAACATGTTGAGTTACTCGACGAGCTGACGACCTATCTGGAACTGGGGCAGTATGGCCAATGGTCAGAAAAAGCCCGGCAAGATTTCCTGGTCGCGGAACTTGAAACAAAACGCCCTTTGATACCTGACGAATGGTCACCGTCAACCAGCGTCGTCGAGACCTTGGAGACATTTCGCCTAATAGCAAAAGACGAAGCCGAAGGTATTTCCTGCTATATCATCTCAATGGCAAAAAACCCATCGGACGTGCTCGCCGTGGTCTTGCTTCTCAAGAAGTGCGGCCTGCGCAAACAGTTACCCGTGGTGCCCTTGTTTGAGACCCTTGAAGATCTCGAAAACGCCGCGTGGACACTTGAACGATTGTTGCGCATACCCTGGTATACCCACTACATTCAAGGCTACCAGCAAATCATGATCGGCTATTCTGACTCAGCCAAAGATGCTGGCCAAATGGCAGCGGCTTGGGCTCAGTATCGGGCCCAAGAAGACTTAGTGACTATCGCTGAAAAATACGCGGTCAAACTCACCTTATTTCACGGTCGTGGCGGCACGGTAGGTCGCGGTGGCGGACCCGCTCGATCAGCAATACTGTCTCAACCGCCGGGGTCCATCAGCAATAGCATTCGCGTCACCGAACAAGGAGAGATGATTCGCTTCAAATATGGATCCACCTCTCTGGCGCTGAACAACCTTGACTTGATTTTAGGAGCTGCCATTGAGGCCAGTCTGATACCGCCACCGAAACCCCGAGAAAACTGGCGTCTGCTGATGAACCGATTAGCGGAACAAGCCCGCGATGCTTATCGAAGCGTGGTCAAAGATGACGCACACTTTGTCGATTATTTCGATCAAGGCACACCGGAAAAAGAACTCGCCAAGTTGGCCTTGGGTAGTCGGCCCGCTCGTCGACCCGGTGGCCCCGGCGTCAAAAAAACGATCGATGACCTGCGAGCAATTCCATGGGTTTTCGCTTGGACTCAGAAACGCTTAATGCTGCCCGCCTGGCTCGGCACTGACGCTGCTTTCGCCGAAGAATTTACCGGCAAAGATTGGCATACATTGCGTGAAATGATTGCCGAGTGGCCGTTTTTTCAATCCCAACTAAACATGTTGGAAATGGTATTAAGCAAAGCCGATACCGCGATCGCTCAAGAGTATGACGACGTGCTGGTGGAGTCCGCGCTGCAACCCCTGGGGCAAGCGCTCAGGGAGCGATTACTAGCACTGATCGAACACTTGAATCGCCTGAAGGGGCAAATTCGGTTGTTGGAAAGTTCACCGGAAATCCGTCGCACGTTGGAGTTACGTCATCCTTATACGGACCCGTTGCATTTTTTGCAGATCGAACTGATGGCCCGCAGTCGGGATTCCAGCGAAACCAGCATCTATGTCGACAAAGCGCTGCTGGTCACCATTGCCGGGATAGCCGCCGGCATGCGTAATACTGGTTAATAATGCCGGTTAATAATA
>DGOD01000306.1 GCA_002389265.1 Gammaproteobacteria bacterium UBA4475 | reverse complement strand
TGCAGTCAGACGAATGAGAACTCGTCTCAGTTTGATGATCAGATGGTGCGGTTTATGCAGCAGAAGATTGCCGCCATTCGACAAGGTTTTGATCTTTATATTTCATCCCCTTAGTTGCTCTATACCTAACCCACCGCAACCGCTGAGCATCACCTATCCGCTTCTTTCCCTCTATAGTCTTCGGCCCACTGTTCCCAGTACCACCGTGCCAACCACATCTCCCACGAGGACCGTCACCGGGGACCTTTGCACTATTAAGGCAAAGCCGCCCATCGGACCTCTGAGCTAAACAGTAACGGCCTTCGCGGTAACGCTTGATCAGCTTCCAGGCGATGCCGTAATGGCCACCGTGATCACTAATACGGTTCATTAGATGCTGTTTGAAGAACTCAGGTAAGTCCGGATTGTTGCGCACTGGATGGAGGTCTATTTTCATTCTTTATGCTCAATCGCTGCAACCCGCTGGTTCGCATCGAGCATGGCTTGGCCTAAGTCCAGTTTATGTGTGGCCGTGACCGATGCTTTTATCTCCGCTGGAATAATTGCGGAAAGCAATCGGCAAAACGTCGGTGGGTCACGCCTTGCAATTTCAACGAGATAATCGACGCCGCCGACCTGATCAAAGGCTTGCAGGATACCAGCTTTGATTTCAGATTTAATCCTGTTGGTCATTATTTAGCTCCTGATAGTCGGATGGAGGTCGGTTTCTACTCGAGTAATGAAACTTACAAATTGCTCTATTTTCACGATCCATCAGGCAGCTTCCGAAATTATCCGGTTTACGGTGCTAACGCCGATGCCAAGCTGTTTTGCAATTTTGCGTTTGCCCGTTCCTTTTTCCCGCGCAGCTAATACAGCTTTCTCTACTTTCCCAGTGACCTTGGGACGACCCAGTGTCTTTCCTTGAGCTTTTGCCCGGTTCAGCCCGGCCTTAACACGCTCTTGGATCATGGATCGTTCAAACTCTGCGAACACACCCATCATCTGGAACATGGCTTTCCCGGCTGGCGTCGTCGTGTCGATCCCTTGTTGGTGTAGGTACAGATCAACGCCAACGGCGTGAAGCTCACTCAGGAAGCCCACAAGGTCCTGCAGAGAGCGTCCTAGCCGATCTACTGACCACGACATCACTACATCTAACTTGCGGCGTGTAGCGTCTTTACAGAGCCTGTCAAAGGCTCCCCGTTGTTCTCGTGATTTAGCACCTGAAACACCATTATCATCGTATACGCCGACGATCTCCCAGCCAGCCCGTTCAGCGGCCTGTTCAAGCTCCAAGCGTTGATTGTCAACGGTCTGACCGTCAGTGCTGACACGGATGTATATGGCGGCGCGCTTAATCGTGGTATCCTTCTTATAGGTCATGATTACTACTCCATTAGTGGTTATGGCTCAGACCCGTCTTGGTGTTACAGCACTTTGGCGGGTCGATTTCATTATAGTGCCAAATGGTACGTAAAACAATTGTTTACGGAACCATGTAATTGACTACGTGAACTCCGCAGAAATGCTGGGCTTTGAATTAACAATTCCGGCAGGGTTTTCCGAACCACCCCGTTTCCAAGTATTCGCTCAAGCTAATTGTGGTTTGTGTATTGGTGAATATCGGAAGGGGGCGGTATGCCGGGTGCGGCATCGGCGATTGCGCTCATGGCCTGAGGTCTATGGTACTGGCGGCGACAGTCTATATATTTTTTTGAAAATTTTCAGCGGTTAACGACATCGCCGTCGTCGCCGTGGGGGTAATGGGGCGTGGGGAACGCACTCTATAGACCCTATAATTAGTCCATCTATATAATTCTCTCTCATATTTAACTCTATATATCTTTCCCCTTTTACCCCTTTACCCCAAAGAAAAGCTAAATATTTGAAATTAAATAATAAATTTAGCGGTGGTGCGTGGGCGTTAAGGAGGATATGGGGTGTTTTCATAAATGCACGATACTTTTAGGTTTTTTAGCTTTTTCAAACTCAGCTTCCACCGCAATATCGTCTCGATTGATGTCTGCTGATAACCATTCCCCCTGATTTCGTATGGCGCGGACCTCATCGCGTTTGCCCTTGACCATGTAGCGCGCCCCGTGTTTGGCATCATCAGGCCGTAGTGTTTTCATTTTACGCCACAATATTTTAACAATTCCACTCGGTTCACGCATGATATGGTTCATTTCAAGGTCACACGCGGCCAGAAAAATTGCGGTTTTGAGTGTGCTTCTGGTCACTAAATCCGGGGCGTGGTTCTCAAGGATGTGTTCGATTATGGCATCGGATGGTGCGCGTGTGCTTTCAATCATACGGGCTTTAGCTTCGGTCATGGGTGGATACACATTATCGAACTTGGAAACATCACGGTGCATCAACCACCAGTACACACGGGCTGGTTCATCGGTACACAACGCGTTGGATAGCCTTTCGTAATAATCGTAATCCAAACGCTTTGTCGGGTTTTCCAATACATACGCGCGACGATCTCCTTCAGGCAGGGCTAAAGCATCGGCATGATTAGAGAAGATCAGCGCGTTGAAGTAGATGTTTTCTCGTCTGGTTCGCCCGTATTTCGGGTTGATGCGAATGTTTTCTGCAACACGGGTATCCACCATCTGCTTGAAAGTTTCATAGCTGTGGTAGAAATCATCGCGTGAGATGGTGTCTTTTGCTTCTTCGATAACCAGAAACTGGCAACACGCCATCCAATCATTATACGTCTGTTCAGCCGATGTCCCTTTGCCGATGAGCGCAGGCAGAGATGTAGTATTGACGTGACCTTGCAGAACCTTTGACAACATATCTTTCATCCATGATCGGCCAGTGCCATATGCATCTTCAGCGACCATCACGACAGCATACGAGCGCGATAGTGGGTTCTGTATCTTGTACGCCAGCCAGTTCAGAAACACCTCATGCTGGTCGTCCTGTTGGATTAGATAGTTCATGTGTTCAAGGAAAATGTCAGGTGGTGCATCTGTCTCCGGCCAGTTCGGCGGCACGTATGTATTGACGTATGATTGTTCGAAAGCGTTCACAATGCCCGTATCATCAACACGCGATGTCGGGCGATACATCGTGCCAACACACTTTGAAGTATTTGAGTGTTCGATAAAAGCATTAGAAATGAGGATAGGACGATCATGCCCCGGCAATACTATCTTTCCGGGATGATCTTTAGTCCAGTCAGTTAGTATCCATTCCCAGATACCGCCGATTTTTCGTTGGTGTAAATCGTAGACCATCTGACCTGTAGAAACGTAGATGAAACGCGACTGTAACCACGGCAGCGGATCGAAGCCCGACACGACAGGCGCACCCAGCTTGACTGACCACTCACGAAACTGTCCCAGCTTCTTATCGACACAATGTTCGTGAAGGCATTTAAACGCTCTGGTCTGGACGTACTGCCCCGACCCACGCCCAAGCGGCGAGTAGCCAGCGGTGTTCTCACCAGACGTGTGCTGGTCCGCCCATGGGCAGACGATATCAACCCACTCGCCGCCGCTGTCTTTGACCACATGACGGTTGGTAAGCAACCAATCGAGCATAGGATCAATCCCACCCATTGCGGTAGCGCCTCCTTCCTTAGTGGTGACGGTGACATCTTTGATTTTTAACTGAGAAAAGTCGCATCCCAAATCAACGGCTAACTCAGCTAATGACCAGACATCTCGCCCCCAAGCTGTGACGTTAGAGTGATACAACTCACGCCCCGGCTTCATGTTACACGATCCCGGTACACGCATGAGCCTGTAGGAGCCACCCGCGCCACCGTCTGTCCAACCCTTGTCAGCGCAAAACTCCACGAGGGCTTCGTACCTACCCCAATCGTCACCGGGGTCGAGGAAGAAACCCCACTGTTGGTTCACATGGCCGTCCACCATACTGGTGGTGATTTTCCAAGACGGCTCCACAGGTGGCGGTGTGACCTTGGTACCTATGTCGTCGAGGACAAGACAGAAGTAGCGTTTCAGGTTAGCGCGTCCGCGCCCGACCATAGTGCCTTTCTCATTCAACTCACCGTTAATGGACGAGACGCAGAAGTACCATGCCTGATCCTGTGTCTCATCATCCCACTTACGCCATTGCCGGGCGTCCGTGGTGAAGTTCTTGAACCACACGCCGTCACCGTCTTTCTTTGGACTGGCGCGACTGACGCAGACGTGTTCGTCGCCCTTCTTGTCTGCGAAGGTGGTATCGAGGAACAGCAATGCTTTTATTTTGAGTTTTGTCTCATCGTTCTTGGGTGGCGATTGGTAAGGTTCTTGTGCTAACTTGGTCATACTGAAAATTTCCTTTTGCCGCGTTCGACTGTGCAGGTCGGCGCGGCTTTTTCGTCCGCGCAGCAGCATGGGTTATAGGGGTTAAGCGACCTCAGTTTTCCGAAGGTTCTGCTCTTGCCAGATAGCAACATCTTTTAGCCGCCAAAAACGGCGGCCCTTAACGCCAGCAACAACAGGCTGGGGAAACTGCCTCGTTTCCATCCAACGGAAGAGCGTCATATCAGAGACGCCCCCCAGCAAGTCGCGTAAGGGCTGCGCTGCAATCAATTGAAGTTCACTGGTTTCCATATCTACTTTCCTCACGTTAATAGTTGTTATCGTGGGAAATTGTATGGAGATGTGGGGGATTTAAAAAACCGGATGCGAGCCTAAATTTGGGTCGTTTCCCGGAGCTTTGAAGAGTTGATTATTTTGATCCCATGAGTTTTTTCATAATTCGATTTGGGTCTAGATAATTCGAGGCAGCTTTTGTAGCGTCGAATTCAACCGACCAGCCAATATCTTCCCAGAGGCGACCCAGGTATTCGACAAAGGGGCTATTAAGTCGGGCGTTGAGTTCAACGCCGTGAGCTTCGAGAGTTTGTGCTGCTACTCCTACCAATTGAAGACGTAAACGCGCGTCGTGCCGATACCAGTGGTCTGGCAACAGTCCCTTGTTAAAATTATCGTCAGAAAGTTGCCTCAGCAGTTTGAAAGCCGACTTGCCGACACGCGCCCGATGCCGGGCGTTCGCGTCTTCCTCTTCCGTATCCCACATCAATGGGCTGAGTTCACGTTGTTCAAGCAGTTCCACCACGTCCGGATGTAGAGCGTCTAAAGTGTTTCGTAGACGGAGGAGTTGTTGGTTTATCTTCTTGTTATTTACAGGTTCATTTATGCTTTTGAACCGTTCAACAATCGCCGCTGTGGCGACTGCAAAATCTGGATTTTCACCTTCCAGCCATTTGGTTATGTCTTTACTCATCGCATTTTCACAACGTTGTCAGCGTCAGTTTCGCCAGTTATACGGTCAACGAGGTTAGCCCATGCTTGGAGTGCCGCCGCTTTTTGTTTTGTGTAACGTGCGCGGTTATAAATACCACTAATACCTGCTGTTGAGCCGCTCTTGTGGTTGATTATGGCTTCAGTGACAGCCTGTTGGGTATCCAACTCACCCGCACAGTAGGTAACAAGTGTCCTTCTTAGGTCATGCCATCGCCATCCTGTAACGTTTGCGGCTTCGGCAATGCGGTCTCTTGGCCGCTCAAACCCTGAAATTGGTCGGTCGCCCATTGTTGTAAACATGAACGTGTTTCCAACATGAGGAAGGTTTTGCAGAATATCTATGACTTGGTCTGATAAAGGTACTGTGTGGAGTTCTTTGTTTTTGGTCATTGAGCCAGGAAGGGTCCAAACTGCTTTATCAAAATCTACATTTTCACGACGCATACCTGCGACTTCTCTGAGACGTTGCCCAGTTAACAACAATACCTTGAATAAATTTCCAAAAGGATAAGCTTCGTCTCCTGCCGCTGCCCATAATAGATTGATATCCATCTCAGTTAAAAAGTGGTCACGAGTTTCTTCTTTGTGAAGTTTTGCGATCCCAGTGACTGGGGATGATGGCAAAATACGACGTTTGACGGCCCAATCAAAAAATACACGTATGTGACTGTGGCTACGGTTTGCCGCATAGGGCCCACTAATATTGTCTAGAATTATTTGCACCATATCGGTATCGATGTTCTCTAAAGGGAGTGCGTCCAATTGGGCAAAGTTCTTAGTCAATGCCCGTCTATACTCTGCGGCAGTTTTTGGTCTGAGAGTGTGAAGGTGTGCTTGAAGGAAAAGTTCCCGCACTGTGGCGAATGTCGTCTCTGATAAATGGGCTGATTTCTTGTCCTGTGCGTTCCGTTCTGCCTGTCGTAACAAAATAGGGTCCAACCCTTCTGCTGCCACCCGTTTGTATTCGATTGCCAAAGCTCTGGCTTCTGCGAGAGAGATTTCCGGATAGACACCAAGCTTTATGCGTGTATCACGGCGGCGACCATCGCGGAGCACTTTTACCTGCACATTAAATGTTCTGCGCCCACTAGAAGATATCCGTAGCCCCAATCCACGCAGAGTGCTATCCCAATAGTCAACAGAGCCTTTGTCAGCTGCAGGAAGTTTTAGTCGTTTAACTGCGGCGTCAGTCAAATTAATTTTTGGCATATATATATATTTCCAAATTGGCAGCTAAATGGCAGCAAATTGTTGCGTTATTTAATGTTCGTGCATGATAGAGAATGATAATGATTGTTGGAATTATGTCAATTAAAACAATGGCTTTATTGGATTTATTGAAGGAATTGTTAGGTAATGATAAACGATTTTAGATACGATTACTTGATGGTTGATCAAATCATTATGGAATTTGAATAATCTGTCGTGTCGATGCGGACTATTCATGTCTTTGTTGAAGGTCGTG
>DGOD01000050.1 GCA_002389265.1 Gammaproteobacteria bacterium UBA4475 | reverse complement strand
AGATCAATTGAATCGCTCGCCGTAACTTGAGTTCTGCCAATGGTCGATCTTTATCGACATTCAACCGCAGATAAGACATGCCACCCGAGGCAAAGGTGCGCAAGCGCATTCCCTGGCTTGCAGCATCTGCAACGGTCTCGGCGCCCAGGCGCGCCAAGGCAATTCGACCATCACGAAACAGGTTAAGCCGGGTTCGATTATCTTCCGTAATATAATCGATGTTAATCCCGTTCAGCGTAATCGCGGTTCGATTCCAGTACAGGGGATTTTTGATCAGCTTAAGCGCCGCACCGTGGGTCCAGGACTCAATTAAAAACGGACCGTTGTACAACAGATTGGCGGCCTCGGCCGCATAGACCTCGCCCTGGCGCTCACGAAATGCTTGCTTGATCGGAAAAAAAGCCGCGTGCGCCATCAGACTGACGCAATAGCCACAGGGTCGCTCCAGCGAAACTCGAAGCGAATGCGGCCCCAAGGCCTCGATACCGAGCTCAGAGACTGGCAATTCACCACGTTGAATCTGCTCCGCATTCTTGATGGGGAACATAATCGAAGCATAGGCGGCGGCCATCGCCGGGTCCACCAACAACCGCCAGGCATACACAAAATCCTCAGCGAGCACTGGCGTGCCATCACTCCAGCGCGCATCCTCGCGCAGACTAAAGTCGATACTCGAATCACTGATCACCCAGCTGCTGGCAACACCGGGCACCGTTTGTCCACGTCGGTCATAACGCACCAATCCTTCCTGGGTATGGCCGATCACAAAAAAACTTACCGTATCCGTGGTTCTGACGGTATCCAGATTGGGTGGTTCTTGAGTCAAAGCGATGGTGATAGTTTGGCTCGCAAAATCTACCGCCGCTGCCTGCGAGCTCAGCGGCAGGAAACCCAGCGCAAGGCCAAACACCAGCCCAAGGCAAGGGCTACGGGCAAACTTGACAACCTTCAGCATCAGGGACAACTCATTTTTACACAGCCCGGGAGTGTGACAGAACAACAAATACGATGAAACTCTATTTCGACCTGGCGCACAACTTCGCTACAATATACGCCAACATAACCACCTTGCAGCCAAGTCATAACGGCTGCACCCAGACACCCAGTGAACTCAGATCATGACCGACCCTCGCATGCTGTTAATGACCCACCCTGATTGCCTCCATCACGCCCTGACCGAGCACGCCGAAAGCCCAGACCGTCTGCGCTCTGTCATGGCGACTATCAATGCCAGCCCAAGGCTTGCTGCGATAACCCAGCGATTGGCCACACCCGCCACAGATGCCCAGTTAACCCTGGCCCACCCCCTCGCGCTGATAGAGCAATTACAGAACCTGGAACCCTTAACTGGGCATATCATGGTCGACCAAGATACCTATATGAGTCCAGGTACAATGCACGCCGCCAGGCTGGCTGCAGGAGCTTGTATTGAGGCGACGCGTGCGGTGCTGACAGGCGAAGCTGACCAGGTTTTCTGCGCCATCAGACCACCCGGTCACCACGCTGAAATCGACGCGGCAATGGGCTTCTGCTTTTTTAATAATATCGCCCTTGGCGCCATCACCGCGCTTGCGCATGCAGATATCCAGCGGGTCGCGATTCTTGATTTCGATGTGCATCACTGTAATGGCACAGTGGACATCTTCAAAGATGATGATCGCGTGCTGGTGTGCTCCAGCTTTCAGCAAGACTACTACCCCAACCGCTACCTCGATTATGAGAACAGCCATATCGTTGCCACCCCGCTCGCCCCGGGGACTTGTAGCGCCAGCTTCAGGCAATTGATTGAGGACCAATGGCTGCCGGCAGTAAATCAACACCAGCCAGACCTGATATTTATCTCTGCCGGTTTTGACGCCCACAAAGACGATCCGTTAGCCCAGATCGAGCTCGAGGTAGATGACTATCGTTGGATCACTCAGTTGATCAAAGACCTAGCCAAACAACACTGCAGTGGTCGCATTATCTCATCGCTGGAAGGCGGGTATCATCTCAAGGCGCTAAGCGACTGCGTACGCGTCCACCTTGAAACATTAATTGAGCCTTGAAGCAGCCCGTCAGTTGCCGCCGCATTTAGTCGGCGGCCAGATAATCGTCGAGACAAATATCATCCAGCTGATAAGACTCTAGATACTTGGTCGCATAATCCTGGTACACGCCGCTTTCGAGAAAGAGTTTGAACAACTCACCATCGAGGTGGTGGTCCTTCACCATACCGGCCATGATATTGATGCTCTCGCTTAATGTTTTCGCTTTCTTGTAAGGCCGGTCAGCGGCGGTTAGCGCCTCAAAGACATCGGCGATGGCCATAATCCTTGCTGGCACAGACATCTCAGTGCCCTTCAGTTTTTTCGGATAACCGGTGCCATCCATTTTTTCGTGATGACCACCGGCAATTTCCGGCACACCTTCCATATGCTGCGGAAAAGGCAGACTTTCAAGCATGACAATGGTCTGAACGATATGGTCATTAATTTTGAAACGTTCTTCAGTAGTCAAGGTACCGCGAGCAATACTCAAGTTATAGACTTCACCCAGGTTATATTTGTGGGGTGGCACCTCCACCTGAAACCCATGGAGGTTACGCGGATCGGCAGAATGGACGACGGTATCGTGAGCGATGATGTGATCGGCTCTATCGGCCAACAGGTTTTCTTTGACCGGCAGGCTTGCTTCAGGCTGTTGTGACTTACGGTTCAATTCCTCCTGAGCAATACCCAATCGATCGTTCAGGGTACGCGTCCATTGGATCCCGGCAATCTGCTGCAGTCTCTGAATGCGCTCTTCATCCATAAATTCACCGCCACGATTACACTCAGCGACAAATTCGAAATCATCATCCAGTGAACGCAGTCGTTCATCTAAAATCTGTTTGAGTTCAACCCCATTGCGCGCACCATCCAACATCTTCTGCTGGCACTCAATCACCGCCTCACGTTTGACAACTTCAAAGCGCATGCGTATTTCGTGCAAACGGTCAGTAATGGTCTCTAACTTGGTGGCCTTGTCGACAACGTATTCGGGCGTTGTCACCTTACCGCAATCATGCAGCCAGGCAGCAATATGTAACTCATACCACTGCTCTTCGTTTAATGAGAAATCTGCAAAAGGCGCTTTAGCGGAATCGCAGGCAGCTTGGGTCAGCATCTCGGTCAGTACCGGCACACGCTGGCAGTGACCAGCGGTATATGGTGACTTGGCATCAACAGTCCCCGCCATCAACCTGACAAACGAGTCGAGCAGATGTTTTTGTGACTCAATTAAATTCTGATTTTCCAGCGCCACCGCAGCCTGAGACGCGAGCGCCTCAACCAGCGGCTCGATATCACGACCAAAAGGAACAACATTACCGGTTTGCGGCTCAATCGAGTTGATGAGTTGCAATACGCCAATCACATAATTTTGAGCATTTTTTAAGGGAATCGTCAAAAATGATTTCGACCGGTAGCCCGTGCCTCTATCGAATTTCTTGGTACCGGTAAACTTAAACGCAGTGGAACTGTAGGCATCAATAATATTAATGGTTTTACCCGTGAGCGCGGCTTCGCTAACAATATTGGTGTGGTTCTCGACCCGCTGGCCGGCAGAGTCCTGGTGGTACATGCCTACCGGCGACATGGAAATGGGCACGCCTGTCGTACCGCCCTCAGCAAAGCCTAATGAATCAGTCCTGACAATGACGAACTCGAGTTGATCCTCCTTGGTACGAATATACAAGCTGCCAGCATCTGCCTGACCAATCGCCTTGGCTTCAAGGAGGATCGTCTCCATCAGTCGCGCCGGGTTCTTCTCGGCAGAGAGCGCGATACCAATATCGATCAACCGCTTGAACGAGGCCTGTTCAGCGCTCATAGCTTGTACTCCTCATCATTTAAAATGAGGTTACTGTACTGAAATCTTGGCTG
>DGOD01000246.1 GCA_002389265.1 Gammaproteobacteria bacterium UBA4475 | reverse complement strand
GAATAGCGGGTCGGCGTGCAGGTCGAAGCCGAGGAATACCCACCGGTAAAACGCAGTCCCCGCTCGGCCAATCGGTCGATATTCGGCGTCTTCACATTTTCCAGTTTGGCGCCATAACAGCCGACATCGCCATAGCCAAGGTCGTCTGCCATAATGACAATAACGTTCGGGGTAGAGTGCTTACCCTGTGAGCTTTCGGCCGCAGCCGCAGAGTGAATGGTAAAGAGTGAAGTGTGAATGAAGAGGAGTGTGAGTAATTTCATAGTCATAGAAATACGTTGTATCGTGAAGAGGTGTTGCTGCCAGCCCCTAATTTCGGCGGTTAGCGGCTATGCTTTATCAGCCAGACTTAAGCGCGCGGCTTCATTTTCCAGGTAAATGCTAACAGGGCCATGGCGGCAAAGGTGCAGGCAAGGATCGTGCCGAGCACAATCTTCCATGCAGTATCGAGATCGTAAACTTCCTGGTAGTGCGTGAGCATGGAACCAAAGCCCTTCGCCTGCACAGTTCGCCCGATATAGCCAAACAGGCCAATAAAACCCGCCGCGGCACCAATGGCCTTCTTGGAACTCAGATCCAGCGCGATGATCACAATGAAGTTGATCACTGGGTAGATAAAACAGCCGATCATCACCAGCATAAGCATATCCAGCCATAGGTAACCCGCAGGAGTCAGCAGGATAGTCGTGAAGGCAACAAGAATCGGCACCAAACAGAGAACGGCCACCATGCCGCGCCGCCCGCCCAACTTATCAGAGAGCCAACCCAGCAAGATGGTCGAGGGGATGCCGCCAAACTCAATCGCCAGAATCGCAATGCCGCCGCCCGCCAGAGTAGCTCCTTTGACTTCACGGAGATACATCGGCCCCCAATCGAGCATGCTGTAGCGGGCGATGTAGGCAAAGAAATTAGCGAAAGCGAGCAACCAGATCCACTTGTTTTTGAAGACCTGATCGACGAAGAGTTCTTTGAGGCTGAGTTCCTTTTCGTGAGTGCCGTGTTTGATCTCGTCCTCGGTAAAGTCATCCTTGTATTCCTCAATCGGCGGCAGCCCGACGGATTGAGGAGTATCCCGAAGCCGCCAGAATAGATAGATGGAGCCGAATGCTGCGACGGCGCCGGGAATGAAAAAAGCATACTGCCAACCGCCAAAGTGGATCACTGCCCACGCGGCGAGCATGCCAGCTATTCCGCCGCCGACGTTGTGTGAGGTATTCCAGATACTGAACATCAGGCCCCGTTCTCGTTCACTAAACCAGTGGCCCATACTGCGACCGCAGGGAGGCCAGCCCATTCCCTGGAAAAATCCGTTCAGCGACCAGAGCAGCAGATGCAGCTGGAAATCATTCGCACTACCAAAGAGGAAATTGCACACCGCGGTCAGCATGAGACCAGTGGCCATGAATTTACGGGCATCACTCCGATCCGACATGACCCCCATCAGAAACTTGCCCACCCCATAGGAAATCGCGGTGATTGCTAGGATGCTTCCAATCATCGAGTGGGTGTAGCCGAGCCCCACCTCCAGTTCCTTAGAGACTACCGAAAGGTTATTACGGACTAGGTAGAAGGCGGCGTATCCCAGGAAGGTCGACTCCATCACCCGCCAGCGAAACCGCGGATAGAGGCGTTTTACTTCGTCCTCAGGAAGTCGCTCAATATGTTTGGCCGCGGAGAAAAAGTTTCTAATTCTTGAGATCATGATGTCGCTGTTTCTGTTTTCTACCCCCCATTTTCCGTTTCCTGATTTAGCTCATTGTTTGGCGATCTCGCAGGATAGCATCAACCACTTCAGTGAAGCCGGCACCGGCCTCTGACTGCGTGATCGTTGCCGGAGCTGATTTCATCTGCGGCAGAAACTGGCGCACATTGGCCACCCCAAATGAGTGCTTAAAATAGGCGAACATCGGTTCGTCGTTTGGAGAGTCACCGCAGAATGCAAAACAATCATTCTCTTCAATCAGCGAGACACCGAAGACATCCTGGGCGTATTGTTTTGCCATAGTCAACTTGTCGAAGTCCCCGAACCAACCGTTGACGTGGATGGAGCTGATCTTAGCCGTAGCCCCATGTGACTCAAAGATGCGTACGATTTCAGCGACATCGTCGACCGTCAGTGGTTTGACATCTTCACAGAAATCAATGGCAAGATCGTATTCACGGTAGGCCTGGTCGGAGGCAATGCCACATCCGGGGACCTTAAGCAGTATTTCCTCACGGATCTGCTGCAGGCGCTGCCGGAAGCCCGTGCGGGCGACATCGTCATAGCGAAACACGCGCTGCAAACCTTGATCCGTCATGCGCATATAGAAGCCGCCATTCTCACCAATCACTCCATCAACAGGCCACATGCGCGCGATATGATCACACCACCCTGCCGGCCTTCCCGTGACCGGCACAATCACCAGACCAGCATCGTGCGCACGCCAAAGGGCGTCGTACGCTTGCTGGGTAATCTTTCCCTCGGTCGAGATGGTATCATCGATATCGGTAAAAAGGTATCGAACGTTTTTCAGTGTGGGTGAAGTAGGTTGCATCGTGTTAGTGACTCGCTAGGGGTTTGTTGCGCCTGCTGATATTCGCAATGCCGATCCAACGACGTGCGTTTTCTTTCGATAGTGTATTCACCTTCATTTCAATCACCCTTTTTAAATTATTTGTTTTTCT
>DGOD01000038.1 GCA_002389265.1 Gammaproteobacteria bacterium UBA4475 | reverse complement strand
AAGGTGATCGGTTCTGGCGCGCCTGAGGAGCTTTTTAAGCAAGATACGCCGCGCGTTCAGCAATTCATTAAAGGGCTACCAGATGGTCCGGTACCGTTTCATTACCCGGCCACAGATTTTCGTGATCAGCTTCTGAACCACGATTCCCTCAACCACTCGGCATTCAGGTAAACCATGCTCGCGAGTATCCGTCAACTTGGGCAATACGGCATCGATCTGATCTCAGCATTGGGTCGGGCCGGCAATATCTGGTGGCAGGCTATCTGGCGGCGCCCGCGTCTCGCTAATGCGCACCTCGTGTTTCGCCAAATCTACCAGCTTGGCGTGCTGTCAGTGGTTATTACAGTAT
Organism: Gammaproteobacteria bacterium UBA4475; assembly: GCA_002389265.1. Lineage (GTDB taxonomy): Bacteria > Pseudomonadota > Gammaproteobacteria > Pseudomonadales > Azotimanducaceae > UBA4582. The sequence goes on along the minus strand of DGOD01000038.1, from coordinate 5,147 downwards.
TGTCTGGGTTCTCCATCGGTGCGGTGCTTGCATTGCAAGGTTATAACCAGCTGGTCAAATACGGCTCAGAGAGCGCCCTTGGACTAGGAGTGGCACTGGTGCTGGTGATGGAGATTGGTCCGGTGGTCTCTGGTTTGTTGTTCGCAGGGCGAGCGGGTTCTGCGGTGACCGCGGAAATAGGTTTGATGAAAGCCACCGAACAGCTCAGTAGCATGGAAATGATCGGTGTCGATCCATTGCAACGGATTGTCGCTCCGCGACTCTGGGCCGGATTTATTTCCATGCCGATCTTGGCGCTGATGTTCAGTGTTGTGGGTATTTGGGGCTCATCCGTGATTGGTGTGGATTGGCTGGGGGTTTACGAGGGGGCTTTTTGGTCGGCTATGCAGGACGGCGTGGATTTCAAGAGTCACGTACTCAAAGGGATTATCAAATCCGTCGTGTTTGGCTTGATTGTCACCTGGATCGCTGTCTACCAGGGTTATGAGGTGGAGCCCACCTCTGAGGGAATTTCGAGGGCAACCACGCGAACAGTTGTGCATTCATCGGTTGCGGTGTTGGTGTTGGACTTTTTCCTGACGTTGGTCATGTTCAATTTTTAAACAAATATTTCAAGGGTTAGTGGCATGCAGATGAGAACAATAGAAATAGTGGTTGGCGCCTTCATGCTGGCTGGTCTGATTTCTTTAGCTGTATTGGCGATTCGAGTCAGCGGTTTTAATGTGGGTGCGGAGGCAAATACTTATAGCGTGTTTGCAAAATTTGAAAACGTGGGTGGCCTTGTGGTTCGCGCCAAAGTCAGCATCGCTGGCGTTATCGTCGGTCAAGTTGCTGAAATCAGCCTTGACCAAGAGAGCTTCTCAGCCCTTGTTCGAATGGAGATCGATTCAGATGTGGCGGAACTCAGCATCGACTCTACAGCAGCAATATTGACTGAGGGCCTGCTGGGCGGCAAATTTATCGGGCTGACCATTGGTGCTGATGAGGCGTACCTGAAGGAGGGTTCCTATATCTCCGATACGCAATCATCCATTGTCCTTGAAGATATGATTGGCAAGTTTTTAATGAAGCAGTTTTAAGGGTCCTCGACATGAAAAATATAGCTAGGCTGGGTTTGCTTTGTTGTTTGCTGTTCGTGGGTGCTGGTGCTTTGGCCAACGTTACCAGCGCACAGCAGGCAGTTCAGGAAGCGACTGACAAATTGTTGGCGAGGCTCGTCGAGATTCAGCCCTTGTATGCGGATGATCCAGAGCAGTTCTTCGCTGAAGTGGATGTGACGCTCGGGCCCTTTATTGATTTTAGCGGTTTCTCAAAAGGTGTTATGGCGAAATACTACCGGCGCGCCACGGAAGCGCAAAAATCTCGTTTCGAAGCAGTCTTTCGCCATGGTTTGGTGCGCACCTATGCCAAGGCATTAGTGGAATTTGATAATCAAAGGGTTGAGTTTGTAGATAGCACCACCGCGGAAAGTGAGCCGGACCGGGCCTCCATTGACCTGCAGATTTATGGTCAAGATGGGACGATTTACGCGGTTAATTACAATCTGGTATTGCTTGACAGTGATTGGAAGCTGCGAAACGTGACGATCGAGGGGATTAACATCGGGCTGCAGTTCCGCTCACAGTTTGCGTCCTATATGGATAAGTTCCGCAACGATATTGATGAAGTCATCAATAATTGGTCCGTTGATGTCTGAGTTGGGTTTACTGCATGTTAGCGACGATAAGCACCTGATGGTTGATAGTGACCTGAATGTTAATACAGTTGCGCGGCTCAAAGACGAGGGGATCGCCCTGATCGACACGCTGCAAAGTCCGGTGGTTGTGGATTTGGCGGGTGCTCGAGTGCAAGGTTCGGCAGCGGTCGCATTGTTGATCGCGTGGCAGCGTCATTGTGTCCAGCGGCATCGGGACTTGCAGTTCATTAATGCCTCGAGCCACCTGTTAGAAATTGCGAAAGTCTGTGATGTTGAAGATATTTTGGCATTTACCGATGCTTGAATGCGGCCCCGCGAAGCAAGGGGGCGACCGCTGCGGCGTTTTCAAGACTGCCGTGCTATTATCGTCGCGCGATTCAATGAGATGAAATTAGATGAATGAAGCGGAAATTCGTGCGTTGTTAGTTGCTGGATTGAGTGGCAGCGAGATTGAGCTGCAGGCGGAAGGTAATAAAGTGAGCCTGGTGCTGGTGAGTGAACAATTTTCTGGCCTGAATCGGGTGAAGCGTCAGCAGCTGGTCTATAAGTTACTCGATCAAAAAATTAGTTCCGGGGAGATTCATGCTGTCACTATGCGTTGTCTGACGCCGGCAGAACGAAATAACGTAGCATAGGTGATTGAATGGATAAGTTATTAATTCGTGGCGGCGCTCGTCTTGAGGGTGAGTTGCGAGCTTCGGGCGCCAAAAATTCCGCAGTGCTGATGCTAGCGTCATCTTTGTTGGCGGATGAGCCTGTCACGATCAGCAATGTCCCGCACCTGCGTGATATTACGACGATGATTGAGTTGCTGGTGTCCCTCGGGGTGGAAGTCGTGGTCGATGAGAAAATGAACATCGAGATTCACGCGAATACGATTAAGCGATTTACTGCCCCTTATGATCTTGTGCGACAAATGCGTGCATCGTTTCTGGTGTTGGGTCCTATGCTGGCCCATTACGGCCGAGCTGAGGTGTCTTTGCCCGGCGGTTGTGCCATTGGCCCAAGGCCGGTTGATCAGCATTTACGTGGTCTACAGGCGCTGGGCGCCACGATTGAGATGGACGAGGGTTACGTCAAAGCCTCTGTGGATGGCCGGCTTAAGGGTGCGCGATTTAGGTTCGATTTCAGCACTGTTGGCGGCACCGAGCATATCCTTATGGCGGCGACCTTGGCTGAGGGTACGACGGTGCTTGAAAATTGCGCTCAAGAGCCGGAAATTATTGATTTGGCCGATTTCTTGAATGCCATGGGTGCGCAGATCACGGGTCAGGGTACAGAGACCATTACGATTCAGGGTGTCAAGGCGCTGCACGGCTGTCACCACCGAGTGATTGCCGATCGTGTTGAGGCAGCGACCTACTTGATCGCGGCGGCGGCGACCGGCGGTAAGGTCAAGATGCGAGATGTTATTCCGTCGCACCTGGATGCGGTGCTGAACAAACTGCGTGAGGCAGGTGCAGATATCGAAGTAGGCCCGGACTGGGTTCTTCTGGACATGAAGGGTCGGCGACCGAAAGCAGTTAGCCTAGTGACGGCACCTTATCCGGCATTCCCAACAGATTTGCAGGCGCAAATACTGGCTATGAATTGTATTGCCGATGGCGTTGCGACTGTTAAGGAAACAATCTTTGAAAATCGCTTTATGCACGTCCACGAGATGAATCGTATGGGCGCGAATATTCGGCTGGAGGGCAATAACACCATCGCCATCGTGACCGGTGTTGAATCACTAAAAGCCGCGCCAGTCATGGCGAATGACTTGCGGGCCTCGGTTAGCCTGGTGATCGCCGGCTTGATCGCGGAAGGCGACACGGTGATCGATCGTATTTACCATATCGATCGTGGTTATGAACAAGTCGAAGAAAAGCTGCGCACGTTGGGCGCTGACATCGAAAGAATTCAGTCTCGTTAGGGCCGCGTATGCAGGATCGAATGACTATTGCAGTGACCAAAGGCGACCGCATTGTTGGGCAGCAGTTGGCGCTGCTGGCACAGATCGGCATAGAGCCGCACGATGATATGCTGACTTCGCGTAAGTTGGTGTTCACGACGAAGCACCCCAACGTTGAGTTGTTATTGTTGCGCGGCTCTGATGTTGCCACATACGTGGAGCACGGCATCGCTGATCTGGGTATGGCCGGTAGAGATGTCCTGCTGGAGCATGGTGAGGAAGGATACTATCAACCCCTTGATCTCAAATTGGGGCGCTGCCGTATCATGGTTGCGGGTTTGAAGGACGAGCCGCCGCTCCCGGGACGGTTGAGAATCGCCACAAAATTTATCAAAACGGCGAAGCAGTACTACGCCGAGCAGGGCGTGCAGGTCGATATCATCAAGCTTTATGGAGCGATGGAATTGGCGCCGGTGACGGGCCTTGCGCACAGAATCGTCGACATCGTTGAGACGGGCAATACCTTGAAGGCGAATGGTCTGGTGGCGATGGAGCACATTGCAGACGTGAGTACGCGGCTGATCGTCAACAAGACGGCCATGAAAATGAAATATTCGACTATTCATCAGTTGATTGAACAATTGCGTGGCGTCGTAGGCTAATTAACAGGGCCCCTAGCCAGTCTTCGGGTTGTTCGGCGAGGCAGACATATTTTATGAAACTGATTAAACAACTCAATACCCTTGATCCAGGGTTTCCTGACGCCTTAGATGCGCTGCTCGGAATTCAGGCTGAAAACCATCAGAATGTTTACCCGATTGTGCGGAAAATCGTCAATGACGTTCGGCGTGAGGGTGATGCTGAATTGCTGGCGTTGACCATCAAGCTGGATCGCCTGCCGGTCACCTCGGCGGCGGAACTTGAGATAAGCCCAGAAAGAATGGCGGCTGCCCTGCAGAGTATTGACGCTTTGGTGAGAGCTGCGCTAGAAGCTTCGATCGAGCGTGTCCGTTTTTATCATGAAGAGCAGAAACGAGCTGGTGGCGGACATCAAGACTGGGGCTACACTGATAGCGAGGGTAACCAGCTCGGGCAGATTGTCAGGGCCATGGAGCGCGTGGGTGTTTACGTCCCCGGTGGCAAGGCGGCTTACCCGTCCTCGGTGATTATGACGGTCGTTCCGGCCAAAGTAGCAGGTGTCAGCCAAGTTATTTTGGTAGTTCCGACGCCCGATGGGCAAGTCAGCGAGTTATTGCTCGCGGCTGCCTGTCTGTGTGGTGTTGATCGGCTATTCACCGTTGGTGGTGCGCAAGCGATAGCGGCGCTGGCCTATGGAACAGAGTCTATCCCCAAGGTCGATAAAATTGTCGGGCCGGGTAATATCTATGTCGCTACCGCGAAGGAGTTGGTCTTCGGCGATGTGGGTATCGATATGATTGCGGGCCCCTCAGAGGTGGTCATCGTCGCTGATGCTGGGGTTGACCCCGAATGGCTGGTGATGGATATGTTCGCTCAGGCTGAGCATGATGAACTAGCGCAGGCGGTGTTGATTTCAAC
>DGOD01000006.1:864-4713 GCA_002389265.1 Gammaproteobacteria bacterium UBA4475 | reverse complement strand
CCATCACAGGCCAGGTTATAAAGAGAGGGGACCAGCAACCGCTTAGTCAGATCACCAGACGCGCCAAATATCACCATGACACAGGGCTCGCTGAGCGGGTTCAAGGGTTCTGCGCAGGCACTCAAAGATTCTGGATTTCGTGGGTCAGACATTTATATACCTTTTGATGGATCTGAACTCGAGTGACGAAAGAGCTTGTGCCATCAAGCACACTCGAATAGCTAAATTGAATCGGCAGACTTCGATTGACGATAAAAATAAGACGCACATCTTTATACTGCCGACACGCGCCCTATTGATCTTATATAAGCTTACTAACGACCAACACACAGCTTTCACACCCCGAATCAAAATTCCATTCGAGATTAGCCACGGACACAAGGTTTGAACAAACCTAACTGCCGAACCCACGAGTGCTGGTGATTACTCTGTTTTGGACTCCAAGGATTTAGGCGCCAGCAAATAGGCGCAAACGACGAGCCAGACCGTGATCACAACCTCAACCGTGATGAACACTGTCGCAAATTCTGCGCCATGAAATCCCCAGGCAACCAACCGCATAATGGCGGCAATACCGAGCATGCTGGCCGCAGCACTCAGCAAGATTGGATTTGATTTATAGGCCCCATAAAAAATGAAACTGGCGCTGCATAGAAAGAATGCCCCCAGGTCGCCGATTTGAGTACTCAGCGCCATGCCCTCCAGCAAGGGCATACCGAGACTTGCCGCTGTGCCCTCAGGGTTAGCAATAAAGCCGATCGCATTGTTTAACATGAGCAGACCAGGGATAGCCGCGACGATTTGCAGGACTTTTTGATTCATAATTTTTTCCTTAAATTATTTTAAATGATCTATTTTTCCTGACCAGCGCGCCAGCAGCAAAGCCTCAGCCGCTTACGGCGTAGCTGTTCAGTCTGGCGCAGGAGGCGACGCTTGGGCCTTTTACTTTTGCCGCTGCGAATTCAAATATCTCAGCAATGTCAAGGTCTCTTCAGGCTCCATTCTGCCGATGGGCGAGTTGCTGTAGGTAGACATCATCACCTTGCCACGTCGACTGAGAATAAACTCGCTGGGCTGGATGAAATTTCGGCTGTCGTCCCACCAGGCGCCCAGTCTATCAGCATCGGCGCGCGTGACACTATGGGCAACCGGAAAACCTAGGGGCGCTGCCAGCGCCTGCGTATTCTCCATTGAGTCAACGCTCGCAGCGATGATGCGCGCACCTTGCTCTTCGAACGCTGCACGGCGCTCTTCATAGCCAGCTAACAGCCGGCAACAGTAGGGTCACCAATGACCACGATAGAATAGAACAATGGTAAATGGCGTTTCCAGGTCACCAGGAAGTTGGCATGCACCACCATCCATGAGCTGCAATTTCAGTTCTGGGAAAGGGTCGCCCGGCCCAAGCTTGTTGGATTTTTCGACACGCATCAAACAACTCCTGAAACGTTAAAATTGTCTTAGTGTGAATTGATCGGTCAGCGCTTGCAAGTCACCTTCAGTGCAGTGACATCGGGCCCGTTGCTCGCCGTGGCAACAACAGTATTTTGGATTTTCCTAACACTGCGTCGCCAAGAGTGCAGACAGCCATGCATTAGTGAGGCACAGTCAGGTTTTTTTGCAGAGACCCATTCGACGGATTGTCTTTCGGTCAGTGACGCACAACAACAAACCGGTTGAAGGCTGATGTTAAACCGCGGTGTACCCGGCCCCTGGAGCGAAACAGCGAAAGCGGTTCTGGACTTGCGGCATGTAGCGTACCAGGCGGTAGAACAGCAGGGCGGACAACCGGGATATCTAATTTCATAGTGACAGCTATAGGGCAAAGAAGCCTCACGTTGTGGTATTTACCCTAACATTTCCAGTAAGGATCGAAACGAAGATCCCTTCCGTGGTTAACCGATTAATTCACCGATTGATTGAGACCCCAATCATAGCTAACAAACCGTATCTTCAAACCACCATCCCTCAAGGCCTGAACCTGGTCTGAAGTCAAAGCAAGCGCGTCGCTGTAATGGCTGAGAAAGTCTTCCAGGCGGCTGTAACCCAACCAGCCTTGCTGAAAATCTTCACGGTACCATTTGAAAATGGATGAGACCTCGAGGCTATCGCCAACTACCCGGTTACGGCTCGGGTCCTGCAGGAATCGTCGAGTCTGATCCTCGAGCTGACTTTCAAGCCGAGCCTCATCATAAGCCTCCGCGCGTAGTGCCGGGCATCCGATACTCGCGCAATTCACCGCGAAGTGAATCCTCGGTTCCTGATAGCCATTGTCGCCACGAATCAGGTCGTGTTCGATATTATCCAGGGACCGGGTTTCTTCTAGCAGGGGAATGAACGATCGACTCCATGGCGAGCGAAAAAAGCTACCCAGGTCCTTAATAGATGTCAGATCCGGATAGGCTGTCAACACCAACTCCACCGTCCAGGCATTATAGGCATTGATCAAAAACGCCAGCTGTGCCGGTTGGCTCAGCCGCGCAAACGCGTCTTTTTTAACCAGTGCCAGTGACTGCAGATAAGCTGACAACTTCGCGCGTTCAGCCAGCATACCACGATAGTCGACACTGGTACTTCGACCATCAGGCGTGTCAACGACATGGGCATGAAGCAGCTGATCCCAGGGGGCATGACTCACACTGCTCACCGATTCGGCCTTGGCGGACAGCCCAAAGGTCAAGCCGACCATCACTATAAACAACCAGCTAATGCCTTGGTTCATAAACAGATAGTACGATAATGGTAGCTTCACGAAGGCGTTTTCCTGATGGGCGATTGGCTAGGGGATAGTACCGTATTTAGCAACAAATTGACGCTTAACCAGACAGCCAGCGGATCATATCAAGCGCATTCCTGTTGCCACTACTCATCCAACGAATAAGCTTGAAAGGCTACCGGTACCGTACCGCCTTGGCGGACAATTTGCCTAAATTGCTTGATATCCATTGCTCTTCGCGGTCTCAACCGCCGATCAGGAACGATGGCGCCGAGCCGCGGGGTCCGCCGAAACCGCACGCGACGCTCGCGCTTTTCGCGCTTTTCCTCGAAAGCCGGCAGGCCTTCATCGATGATTTCCTGAACATAGCTCTCACAACCCACTTCGGTCAGGCGTATCAAGTAGGCCATAGCCACTGACTCGGACACATTATTCTTAATAACATGCTCTTTACCAGACATCAGTGCCCGCGCCCGTTGCTCGTCAATACGAAATAATTTGGCGAGTTGGTGGCAAGCCGTTGCCTCATCGACTTCGCCAGTCAAACCCCCACTATATATTACCCGGTAGCGTTGTTCGTCCATGTCACGCGGTTCACCTAAGTCCTTAAGGATCGCTCAAGATAATTAAACTTAGCCACGCGTACCAATTTCAAAAGCGAATTTCAGACCAACTGTCTCGTCAAGCAGATGTCTGGCTGACAGTCTCGTTTCGATCTAGGCTAAATCGGCCCGTGCCCAACGCACTAATCATCAGCAAGCCAGCGACGATACCCATATTTTTGAAGAAGTTCTGAGTCTCGTGGGCGCGCTCGGCCTCGATAACATTCCAGAAATTATGCATATAGACGCTAATCACAATCGTCAGCAGTGCCAGCACCAAGGCAGCCCATTTGCCTTTAAAACCGACAATCAGTGCTGCTCCGGCACCAAGCTGGATGATGATGGTGATCACCAACAGGACCGGTATCAGGGGCACTTGATGGGCGGCCATGTACTCACTGGTGCCGGCAAAGTCATTCACTTTGCCCAAGCCCGGCAGAATGAAGTAAATGCCCATTAGGAATCGACCCAGCAGCAGACTCGTGTTCTCAATATATCCTGTCATTATGCTTCCTTATCATTGGTGTGATC
>DGOD01000006.1:0-833 GCA_002389265.1 Gammaproteobacteria bacterium UBA4475 | reverse complement strand
TTCTACAAGCAGGCTTGTACCGCTGGACGCGCTGACACCAGCGAGTGCCAACGCCACAAATGTTTCAACTCATTACTGGGCTTCAGCGCAACCATCCTGGTAGCGAAGTTCACCGCCGCCAACAACGAGATATCCGCGACGCTGTATCGCTCGCCAGCAACGTAGACGTGCGCTGCAAACTCATCATCCAGACGTCCATAATAACGTTCAACATTCTTATCGCTTATCTCCTTAGCTAACGGATTCTGCGTGAAGCGGCCTAGTTTCGCGACGATGGGACCATTAACCCAGGACGTGCCAATCTGCGACCAGAGCTCAAGCTCGATCTGGCGATTTCGCATTTCAATGAAACCCTGCTCAAAGGCATCATCACCGAATAAATTTGGCGCGGGGTACACCCCCTCGAGATAGCGGCAAATAGCCACCGACTCTGCTAAGCATCGACCGTCATCCAGCTCCAACACCGGAATTTTACCACTGGGGTTTTTTGCAAGAAACGCCGGCGTCTTATGCTCGCCCTTGGACATGTCACAGGCTACCGTCTCATAGGCCACGCCTTTCTCGGCAAGGAAGACCTTTACCCGCCATGGATTAGGGGCACCAGCAGAGTCATAAAGTTTCATCGCATTTCCCAGATTGATCAATGGTTAGCATTGCCGAGTCAGAGACTCGTGGCGCCACTACCGCCTGCTTTTGAGCGCCTAACCTGCAGAGGACTAAAACATTTTTTAATACCTCGAGCAATGGCATCCGTCAAATGGGGCAGCGCCCAAAATATCAAAGTAGCATCGAGTCAGCGCAATATTATCTAAGACTAGCTTCAGCTTCACGCC
>DGOD01000352.1 GCA_002389265.1 Gammaproteobacteria bacterium UBA4475 | reverse complement strand
GACGACAGCGTTATTGAGCGAGTGCCTGGAGGTGACGAATCACAGGATGCTGCGAGTGACACTGATGTACCAACGGATATTGATCCATGATGGGTAGACTCGATCAGCGCCAAGGTGGTGTAGCTCTGATTTCAGTGCTGCTGATCGTGGTCATCGCGACTGTTCTGGGGGTAGCGATGACCCGTGAGCAAAACTACGCGATTACACGGGCGCGTTTATTTCTGGAGCAGACTCGGGTCCATCAATATGCCTTAGGCGGCGAAGAGCTGGCGCGTCAAATTTTGCATGCTGACTTTGACAAGTCGCCATTGAAGGATGCCCTGGGTGAAGACTGGGCCCAGCAAGACCTGCAGTTCGAGTTTGAAGATGGCGCTGTCGAGTTGCGCATCGAGGATTTGCAGGGACGGTTCAATCTGAATTCGCTGGTGGAACGCGCCGGTGGCAACAACATGGCACGCATGCGATTCACCAATTTGTTGAACCAGCAGGGTATCGATCCCGCTATTACTGATCGTCTTATAGACTGGCTTGATGGTAATCAAGCTGTGGGTACGCTCGGGGCAGAAGACTATGATTATCTTGGTCTGGATAAGCCCTATCGAACCAGTGGGCAGGCCCTGGCGGATGCGAGTGAGTTGAGATTGTTGTTGAATATGGATCCCGCGAGCTTGGCAAGGCTCATGCCGCTGGTGACCGCGTTACCAGACCCCGGTTCGACCCTGAACGTCAATACCGCCAAACCAGCAGTTCTGCAGGCACTCGTCGCGGATTTAACGCCAGAGGTGGTGGATAGCCTGGCTTTGAGTCGCCAGGACAATGATGGGTATGATAATGTGCAGAGCTTTATGCAAGATGAGTCCCTGGCCGGATATCGAGTGCCGCTGGAGGGCATAGGGGTTACTTCCAGTTTCTTTCAGGTCAGCATTCGAGCCCGTTACCAGGCTCGGTTCGGTTATCTGACGAGCATTATCCAGCGAGATGTGGGTGATGGCAGCATGCGAGTAATTTATCGCGACATTGGCACCAAGGTTTACCCTTTTAGCACGAGCGATGCGTTAAGTGATGTCGCCAACAGCGAGGCAGTGGATGGCTGAAAATATTTATATACGCCTTGCCGGTCAGCGAGCCGAGTGGCTGATCATGGACCCAGCTGAGCAGTATCCGCGGCTGCGAGGCGAGGGGCCCATTGACGAGCTGGGAGTGCGCCTGGCAGACATCAACTGGCTCGGCAGTACGATTGTGCTGTTGCGGGCAGAAGATGTGCTGCTGACCCGGGCGAGCGTGCCGAGTAAACAGGCACGGCAGATTCTGCAAGCGGTGCCTTTCGCCGTTGAAGAGCAACTCGCCAGCGAGATTGAAGATTGTCATTTCGCCTTAGGCAATCGTTATGATGGCGGTGAAGTCAGTGTCGCAGTTGTTGATCGAAGGTTGTTTGAACAGGCGCTCGCCGCGCTGCAGGTTGCGAATATCTGGCCTGAAATGGTGCTGGTGGACGTCTTACAGGTCCCCTTGGACGGCAGTGCGAGCTTGTTAGTTGATCACGACCGTCTGTTGATTCGCACGGGTGACGGGGCGGGCTTAAGTTTCCCTCTGGATCAGATGGCGCTGGCAATCGGTCTGCTATCTGCAGCACAGCGCGCCGACCTGGTTATTCGCGTTGCTGCTGAACAGCGTGAGGGGATCAACCTGGCCATTAGCCAGGTCAATGTCGAGTACGACATGACCTGCAGAGTCGTTGAATTGGATAGTGACAGTCTGGTTTACCTGTGTCGTGGTCTTGATAGGCAAGGTCTGGACCTGCTTCAGGGTGAATTTCAAGTCAAGCAGCAGTCAACGGGCACTAGTGGTATCTGGCGCTCGGTGGCCATACTTGGGCTGGTGGCTTTTGTGCTGCACCTGTCGGTGCTGTTCGGTCAAGGATTGTACTTGGCTCGTCAGGCCCAGGAATTCGAGCTCGCGGCTCAACAGCTTTATGCAGAGGTTTTTCCGAATGACAGAAATGTTAATGATGTGCGTCGGCGTTGGCGAGCCAAGCTCGGCCAGGCTGGCAACAATGGGAGCGGGGACTTTGTATCTCTATTCTCGGAGGCGGCCAAGAGCTTGTCGGGCTCAGATCTCGTGCTGAGTAATATCAATTATAACGACAGCCGCGGTGACCTGATTTTGCAAGTTCAGGCGCCGCGCAGTGAAAAAATGGTCGCGTTCGTACAGCAATTGACAGCGCAGGGCTTAAAGGCAGAGATTGGCACTATCAGCCAGGAAGCGGACTTGGTGAAGGGCAGCGTCAAGATAAAATCTGGGGGGGGTGCCTGATGGCCTTAAGGTCTCATCCATTGATCAAAGAGGGGCTAGATCGATATCACGGGTTGCCGGTACGAGATCGCAATGCGTTGCGGTTGCTGGCACTGACAGTCGTGCTGGTGTTGATTTATCTGCTGGTCTGGGCCCCCGTTTATGGGTTCCTTGAGGCGAGTCGAGAGGACCGAGAACGACAGAATGATTTACTGCAGTATATGCTGAGTACGCAGGTTCAGGCGCGAACGGCGAGTGGCGTGCGCATTGGTCTTAAAGGTCAAACCCTGCTGTCACAGATTTCGAGCTCGACGGCGAAGTTCGGGATCAAACCGAATCGGTTGCAGCCCGAGGGCAGCGATGCGGTAAGCGTTTGGTTTGACGCGGTGGGTTTCAACGATCTGATTCGCTGGCTTGAGCAGCAGCATCTGGAAGGTATCAGTGTTCGGCAGATCTCTATCGATAAGAGTGAAGAGTCAGGCACTGTCAGTGCGCGGGTGGTCTTACATACCTGACGGTGTCGAAGTGCCTGATGGTATGAGGTTAAAGACGCTGATAAAAGTAGCGGAGTAAGGGGTATGGATGAGCAGGCATACGCGCAGTTATGGCGAACCGAAGTCGCGGGTCTTCAGCCGCTGGAGATGGCAGTGGCTGGTGGCCATTTGGCCACCGATCTGGCGCAGGTCTTTATCGCTGGTTATCAGGCAGCGATTCGAGCGAGTTTTGCGCTGAACGATGAGCAGTGGATTGCCTTTGTGGTCTCAGAAGACCGAACGCCAGGTAACCCCCCCTCAGCGGTGACTTATGATTCGGTGAACGCCACAATCAGTGGCGTTAAGACTTGGGTCGCGGCGGTAAAGAATCTTAACAGCCTCGTGGTGAAAGTGGGGCAAGGTGATCAGGCGCGATATCTGCATCTACCCGTTGAATTGCCGGGCTTGCACCTTAAACCTCGGCCGCCAGGGCGATTTCTGGCAGGCCTGAGCCAGGGTAGTGTTGAGTTTGATCAGGTGCCGGTGCTGCCGGAACAACAACTCGATGCTGGTATGGCTGGTCAATTCAGGTTTCTCGAGTCCTTGTATATCTATGTCGCGTTTCTAGCGTTCATCAAACCCAAGATGACGGAGGTGACCCTGGTTGATGAATTGCTCAATATGGCAGCTATCCTCGCCGGGGCTGACTTTCAGTTGGCGGTCACTGCGCAGCAATACGCATTGTTTGATCAGAGTGTGCAGGATTGCTTGCGGCAGTTCGAGAGGCTATCGATTCCCGCAGGAGAATCCTGGTCTAAGGATCGAGCCCTGATTGAGATGTATTCAAAGGGTATTCAGCAGCATGCCAAGCTGACGGAGTAAGTCGGCAACCGTTGCGCTGCGTCATTGTCCAAGGCATGTTCGAAGGTTAGCCTGAAACATTGGAGGATCGTTGCCCGACACCCTGCGTTGCTGCGGCGGCATACTGCCATCAAGTAGCTGGCCAACCTACACGGCTTGGTCGGTGGATTGTCTACAGTCGATCCTGCTAATCCTTCAATAAGGAGTAGTTGGATGGTTTTAGTGAAACGATTAGTGCTGGATATTCTCAAGCCGCATTCCCCTAATAGCCTGGATTTTTGCACTGCCCTCGCCGCATCGGGTCTTGGTATGCAGGTCGCCTGTCGAGTTCTCGCGGTTGATGAAAAAACCGAGTCAGTAGAAATTTGTATCGAAGGCGCGGAGCTGTCCTTTGATCATATTCAGGAGAGCATCCGTTCACAGGGTGCCTCCCTGCATAGCATCGACGAAGTTGAGGTTGTCAGTGCCGTCGATGGAAACCATTAGGGCCCTGTCCTATGAACCTTGTCCTATGAAGTTGTCGGCCCGGATTAGACTGATTGGCGAGCATACTCGATCGCTATCGATAGCCAGACGTTACTTCGTCGTTAACGGCTTCGACGGTGCCCTAACGATGCTGGGTATTATCGTTGGTTTCTATCATTCGAATCCCGGTCCACCTGATGCAGCCGCGTTGACGGTCATCGTCAGCGCCTGTCTGGGTGCTGCCATAGCGCTAGGGGCCAGTGGCTTGAGTAGTGCCTACATCAGTGAGTCCGCTGAACAAAGCGCCGAATTGCAAGAACTTGAAGCGGCAATGGTGCTGGATCTTCAGGGGTCGTCTCCGAGTCTCGCGGCTCGATGGGGCCCGTGGTTGGTTGCCTTGGTGAATGGCCTTGCGCCATTACTGATCTCGCTGTTCATCCTGCTGCCGTTGTTGCTACCCGCGGCGTTTACCTTTTTGTGGGCGAACGTTCTTGAGGCCGCCATGTTGTTAGGACTTGGTGCCATATTCCTGCTGGGAATTTTTCTCGGCAGTATCAGTGGCCACTTTTGGCTGTTCTCTGGGTTGCGAACATTGGTCATTGCTATAGCGACTAGTGGCGTCATCATTTTGTGTACACCGAATTAATGGCTGTGATTATTCTCAATAGTCTGTTGCGGTGCTCTATCGTGCCGCGATATGACCGAATCGAGGTGTTGGTGAGATGACATTGTTAGCTAACCACGACTTCGAGCGCGCCGTTGATGCGCCTTATCTGTTGACGCCAACAGAGATTATTCAGCGGTTCCAGGTTGATTCGAAACTTGGGCTCACCGAAGCGGAGGTGCTGCGTCGACGCTCGATGTTTGGCAGCAACGTTATTGTCGAGGAGTCAGAATCGCCGCTCTGGCGCTTGCTGTTGGCTCAGTTCAAGGATGTGATGATTGTTGTTTTGCTTGTTGCAGCGGTGATATCGGGCCTCATTGGTGAGTGGTTAGATACGTTGGTTATCCTATTTATCGTCCTGTTGAACGGCATTGTTGGCGCGGTTCAAGCCTATCGTGCTGACCGAGCAGTGGCGGCATTGAAAGCGCTGGACACGATCGAGAGCCAGGTAGTCAGAGATGGCCGGTCATGCAGGTTGAGCCTGACGGAGTTGGTGGTTGGCGATATTGTCAGCATTGAAACCGGCATGGTAATTCCAGCCGACCTGCGCCTGCTGGAGTGCTACGACCTGGCGCTTAACGAAGCATCACTTACCGGTGAATCATTGGCGGTATCAAAGTCATCAAACGCGCTTGCTGGGGGGCGGCGAGCTCTGGTCGAGCAATCGAATATGGTGTTCAAGGGTTCTCAGGTTAATCGTGGTCATGGCTTGGGTGTTGTTGTGGCCGTGGGTATGACGACCCAGCTTGGTCGCATCGCTAGCCTGTTGCAGTCTACCGGCGAAACCCGTACGCCATTACAGAGGCGTCTGGCATTATTCGGCCAACGTCTGGCCTGGCTGGTACTGCTGTTATGTTTGATAAT
>DGOD01000387.1 GCA_002389265.1 Gammaproteobacteria bacterium UBA4475 | reverse complement strand
GTCTGCGATGGAATAGTCGCATCAGCGGCAGTATTGCAGGCTACTGTCAATAGTAACGTGAGCGGGTAGATTACCTTGGAATAAATTCGAATTGTCATATGCCCTCCACCCCCTCACCCGAGGGTTGATTTTGCGCAGAGAGGTGCATCAAACCGCGAGACGGTCAGCACAGTCGCCCGCCGCGATGTGTTTAAAGTGATGTTGAGTAGCGGGCCGGTCTCCGGACTCACGAGTGAAAAACTTCATGTTCATCTGCCTTCCCATGCCGATAGGCACAGTGGCGTCTTAGATGGACTAACTCGTTTACCGTTGCGGGGGCAGTGCCAGGTTTTCACAGGCTTCCCGTTTCATCCCGTTGTCTAAGATTCACTAAACGCGGGGACACCTTCTACAAAGACGGGCGAAGAATAGGCGTCCTTTCTACTCGGGTCAACGAAGTTTTCTTTGCATTGGTCATGAAACGCCTTCATGCTCATACTGTCACCCAGTGCGTGACCCTGATTTAGCGCCAGATAGGCACAGACTCCAACCTCTAATTGATAACCATGGCCAAGGCTCCCTATGCTGCGATTGACTGTTCTATGGACCTTGTGTCTGTTTCTCGCGCCGCTGCTGGTGCTACAGGGCCTGCTGGTCAGAGTTCGAACGGTGGCCTTGCCCACTGCGCGAGGACCAAGTAGCGGCAGGTTTGGCGAGAGTTCAAGTTCGCTGCTGTTACTGGGGATCGGCGATTCAGTTATCGAAGGTGTAGGTGTCACTCATGTCGAGGAGGCCCTGACTGGGCAATTCGCACTTAAACTACATCAACAGAATAGTCGGCCAATATTATGGCAAACCCAGGGCCGTAATGGCGACCGGGTCCGAGATTTAATTGCCCGTTTACCGCTAATGGACGGCGTTGAGCCCGACCTGGTGTTGGTCTCTATTGGGGTCAATGATGTGTCTCATCTAACGTCAGTGACACGATGGCAATGGGAAGTTACGCACCTGATTGCCGAATTGAAATTGCGCTTTAGCGCACCGATCGTGTTTCTGGGAATTCCACCGCTGGGTCAGTTTTCGGCCTTGCCACAACCGCTGAGATTCGCGCTCGGTGTTCGCGCTCGACTATTGGATCAGACCTTGCAACAAGCAGCGAAATTGCTCACAGACATTTACTGGTTCGATACCGCCATCGATTTTCAGGCGCAGCAACTCGCCCCTGACGGCTATCATCCGGGCCCACTAGCCTGTGAATCGCTGGCCACAGCGCTGTCGTTACAATTCGGGGAGTTGCTGAATTCGCCAGTTAAGGGTTCAACTCAGGAAGTGCTACCGGTAAACTTAGACGTAAAATGATCAGTCATAGCTCGATCTTGCTCGCGACTGCGTCTACCTTTTCTCCTACTGTTGTTTATATGATAATTCCACTATGTTGTTGAAACGTTGGTTAACTCATCTTCTGCCCGTTATGCAGTGGTGGCCTGAGTATAACGGCGAAGCTTTTCGAGCCGATCTGGTTGCGGGAATCGTCGTCTTGTTTATTACCGTGCCGCAGGTTATTGCCTATGCCTTTCTGGCTGGGTTGCCGGCTGAGACTGGCCTGTATGCGGCGATTATGGCGCTGTTGTGTTATGCCGCCTTTGGTAGTTGCCGCACGTTGGCAGTAGGGCCAACAGCAATCCTGGCGATGATGAGCCTTGAGTCTGTCTCTGCATTTCAAACCCCCGGGACCCTTGAATACACGTTGCTCGCTTCGAAGTTGGCCATGGTCACCGGCGGAGTGTTGGTGCTTTTAAGGATTGTCAACTTTGGCGCTGTGGTCAGCTTTCTCAGCCACGCGGTGGTTACCGGATTTATCACTGCCGCGGCGATATTGATTATCACTAACCAAATTCCGTCTATTCTCGGGCTGTCTGCGCCCCCTGGTACTGCCGTTGTGGCGGTGCTGCAACACGTTGCCAGTGGTGTGGATAGTCTCAATTTGGCGGCCATGAGTATCGCTATCGGGGCTATGTTTCTCTTATGGTTTTGTCGTCATCATCTTGAAGCGCTGTTGCAATCCACCGGCATCCACGCGCGCTGGATCGGTAGCCTGGTGAAATCGGCGCCTATGTACGCTGTGATCATTTCTGTTGCTATTGTCTGGTCAATGGGTCTGATTCAGAGCAGTGGCGTGTCAGTGGTAGGCGTTATCCCTAATCAATTACCAACATGGGCGCAAATGGATCTGAGTCTTGAGGAAATTCAACAGTTACTGCCATCGGCGTTGTTGATGTCGATGGTGATCTTTATGGAAAGTACATCCATCGGCGCGGCAGTAGCGAGCAAACGTCGTGAAAAAATCGAACCGAACCAGGAGCTTGTCGGTTTGGGTCTGGCCAATCTGGGTTCCGCCATGGTCGGCGGCTTTCCCGTTGCAGGCAGTTTTGCTCGAACTATTGTTAATTTCAGCTCCGGCGCCGTCACTCCGGTGGCGTCTTTGGTCACCTGTGTATTGGTGGTGATTACATTGGTCTGGTTTGCGCCGTGGTTTTATTACCTGCCTAAAGCAGTGCTGTCGGCGATTATTGTGATGTCAGCAATCCAGTTGATTGATCTGCATGACATTCGAAAGACATTTCAATTTAATCGAATTGATTCGGTGACCTTCGCCTGTACGTTTCTCGCAGTCCTCGTGCTCGGGGTCGAGACCGGTATTCTTGTGGGCATCGCCATTTCATTTTTGTTGCTCATTCGAAGCAGCAGCAAACCCCACATTGCCGTTGTCGGGCGGGTCGGCAACACGGAAACCTTTCGCAACGTTTTACGTTACGAGGTCGAGACTTCACCGCAAGTTCTTGCATTGCGAGTCGATGAGAGCATCTACTTCGTTAATACGCGCTATATCGAGGTCTTCCTGTTTAACAAGATAGCCGACTCGCCGGCGATCAAACATGTCATTTTGATTTGTAGTTCGGCTAATTTTATTGATACTAGTGGTCTGGAAATGCTCGAGCTATTACAGGATAGCCTGGCCGAAGTTGGTGTCACGCTGCACCTGGCGGAAGTCAAAGGCTCGGTGATGGATAAGCTGAAAGAGACTGAGTTTTTTGCGAATATGAAAGGCAATGTGTATTTTTCTACGGATATTGCACTGAAGGACTTGGCCGAAGTCTGAGTCGGATGAGGTCGTGAGGCTATAGCATAAATAAACAGGAGACTGATGATGCATACGGAAAACGTTGAATATCAAGATGGCGATGTAGTTCTTGAGGGTTATCTGGCTTACGACGAAAGTATAAAGGGGCCGAGGCCGTTGGTTTTGGTCGCCCATGACTGGACCGGGCGGCGGGACTTCGCCACCGCTAAGGCCGAAGAAATGGCACGTCTGGGCTACGTCGGTTTTGCCCTGGATATGTATGGCAAGGGCGTGTTTGGCAGTGATAATGACGTTGAAGGTAATAGTGCCCTGATGGGACCTTTCGCGGCAGATCGGGCGAAGCTCAGAAAGCGGATTTTGGCGGCACTGACCTTTGCCAAGGGCTTGAGCCAGGTTGATGCGTCGAAGGTTGGTGCTATGGGTTATTGCTTCGGTGGTATGTGCGTGCTGGAGTTGGCGCGTGCGGGCGCCGATGTCGGCGGCGTGATCAGTATTCATGGCATTTTCTCTGCTGGCGCCGAACCCAATGCTTTGATCAGCGCCAAAGTGTTATGTTTGCATGGTCATGATGACCCGATGGTACCGCCAGACCAGGTGTTGGCATTTGAGCAGGAGATGAGTGGTGCTGGCGTCGACTGGCAGGTCCATGCCTATGGCGGTACGATGCACGCTTTCACCAATCCGGACGCTAATAATCCTGACTTTGGGGCAGTGTTCAATCCCGCCGCAAACCAACGGGCGAGTCGCTCAATTGAGAATTTTTGGACAGAAATATTTTCGGTGTAGAGCGCGCCCCGCAGAAGAATAAGCGAATGGCTAGCAAGGCGGCTATCCTTACGGCGCTTGTTGTAACTGGAGTTGTGGCTAGCGGGTTGCTATGGCTGAACATGCTGCGTACTACCCAGCAACAAATTGATGGTTTACATCCGCCGTTGCCAACTTATCGGCAGATCATGGCGGGATCAAGGCAGGCAGGATTGCCTGTAGCTATTCACTTTCTGGCGACCGCCAGTCAGAAGATTGCTCGCCATCGGTTGCTGGATAGGGCGCTGGATCCGAATCCTGGCGGTAACGTCGATATGACGTTCCCGGCGTTTGTTCTGACCTGGTCCGATGGTCAACGTTTTATTGTTGACGGCGGGCTGTCAGCCAACGAGGCAGTGACGTTCGGGCGACAGCAGCAGTGGTTGGGTGGTTTTCAGGGGCAACCGATGGTATATCATCAGTCGCTCGCGAACAGCCTCGACCCCACCAGTATCAAGGGGGTGGGCTTGACGCATTTGCACTCGGATCATACGACCGGACTCGCAGATCTGTGTGCCGCGGGTGCGCAATACACAACCTATCAAACCCTGGAACAATATACGCAGCAGAATTATTTAACCTTCGGCGGCGATGATGCACTGGCAGCGATGACTTGTTCTGTTCGATTGGTGTTGGCCGAACAGGAAAGTCCGCTGCGAGACATTCAGGGGTTTCCGGGCTTGTATGTTGTCCCTGTAGCCGGCCACACCCCCGGTAGCCAAGTGTTTGTGGCGCACGTTCAAGGCCCGGCTGGAGTCCAGACCTATGTTTTGGCGGGTGATATCGCAAATCACAGGGATGGTGTGCAATTCAATATTGGTAAACCTGCCTGGTACAATCGCTGGTTGGTACCTGAGAATCTTGCTCAGCTGGATCGGCTCAGGCGGTGGCTGAAGTCTTTGAATGACAGTCATCTAATCCAGGTGCTGTTGTCCCATGACTTAAAGGCGCTCCAGGACAGCGATGTGCCGGCACTCGAGTCGTGTGCCGTGTGCGGCTTGACTCAGAGTGGCGGCTAAAAATCGTCTTTCAATTGTCGGGTTTTGGCAAAGACATCAACCAGGCTTGCGTCTGTCATATGGATAGTGTCTTGCAGGTTAGGGCTCATCGGGCGCAAAAACGGATTGGTGGCTTTTTCGATGCCCAGCAATGAGGGCACAGTGGGCTGGCCCGCTGCCCTCAGGGCATCAATTTCCCGAGCGCGCTGTTGAAGTTGATCATTCTGAGGTTCTACGCTGAGCGCGAATCGTGCGTTGGCCTGAGTATATTCATGGGCGCAATACACCAGTGTGTTGTCCGGCAATGCCAGCAGCTTCTGCAAGCTGTGCCACATCTGCGCGGGCGTGCCTTCGAATAATCGGCCACAACCCAGTGCAAACAGTGCATCGCCGCTAAACAGCGCGGCATCATCCGGCAGATAGTAGGCGATATGCCCCAACGTATGGCCAGACACATCGAACACCTGAACTCGGTGACCGCCGAAGTCAAAGCTGTCGCCATCAGCCATCAGAAGATCAATGCCGGGTATTCGTTCGGCGTCAGTCTTGGAGCCGATGATCTGGCAATGCCATTGCGCCTTCAAGGCCAGATTACCGCCCGAATGATCAAAGTGGTGATGGGTGTTGAATATGTGGGTCAGGGTCCAACCTTGGCTCTTGAGCGCCGCATTCAGCGGTTCAATTTCCGGTGTATCGATGGCAGCGGTCACATTGGACTCACTGTCGTGAATCAAATAGCCGTAGTTGTCTGAAAGGCAAGGAAATTGGTGAACCTGTAATTTGGCCATAGGGCACCTTAAGTCGGCAACGTAAAGGGGGAATATTAGGGTACCATAGCGGCTCGGGGCGGCCTCATCAAGAAGTTTGCCGGGCTGGCGTTGAGGTAGGCAAAAAGGTCGGCAACTGCCGCCGCTGGGCCTAGGTGAACCCAGGGTCATAAAGACTCTGGAGCCTATCCCGCCGGTGTGCGCCGCGAAGGCGTGGTGACATCAAGTAGACTGGGCTGGGACTGACAAGACCTGGATCTTTGAGTCCAACAAATGCTCTTCGGCGAATGTAAACCAACCATGGATGGCCTTGCCAGATAGCACGGCAGGTAGCCACAGCCGATCGTCGTCCCACATTTCGTCGAACGGCATGTTGTTGATGGGTGTCCACAGGGGAATGGCTTCTGGGGTTTCCGTCGGCGTGCCCTCATAATCCGTGGCGATAAATACGTAGCCATGGATACGCGGCATATCTTCGGCGTGAAAGAATAATTCGCCACTGGCCTGGACGTTCAAAGGCGTGATCAGGAGTTCTTCTTGGGTTTCTCGGATAGCGCATTCCCGGGGAGTCTCTCCGATCTCAATATGACCACCGGGGCCATTAATTTTGCCAGCACCGAGGCCTCGCTTCTTGCGAATCAGCAGCACCTGGCCTTGTTTGATGACAAATAATAGTGTCGCTGACAATTCTGGCTGCCAGGTGTCCCAATCAATATCAGCTACTTTCATGGCCCATTTTCTTCCTGCATGGCATTGTCCTGGGTGGGACTTGTTGCGAGCTTTGTTCTCGAGGAGAGTAATCGGTTACAGGGCGGGCTTCAAGTGGCGTTCAGCGTGATGGCCACAAATCAAGATGGCAAGACTAATGCTGGCAATCCCGATGAGCTTGAGACATTATTGCGGATTATTTATGGCGGCAAGATGGCCCCAGCGGCTCGATCGAAGCGGTACCATAGGTCCTATCAAAACAAATCAGTACGACAATATGTCTGGAGAGAAAAATGAGCGTATTTAATGAAGAAGATGGCAAGACAGTTAAATCATTGATGTTATCTTTGGCTGGGATTTTCGCGTTGACCGTTGGCCTAATTATACTGGCAGTGGCGCTGACCTAGGCACAGACCTAAACGCAGACCTAGGCACAGAGTTTTCTGCACTGCCTCTAGTCTAATAACTCAGCAGTAGGTCGCCGCTGACTGGGTCGGGGCGGATTACAGGCGGCTGTCGTAGCCGACACTTGGCATTCTCAGGGGACAGGCAGGCGCCGGTATGCACGTTGAAACGATAGCCGTGCCAAGGGCAGCTCACCTGCCCTGACAGCGCATCAGCCTGGCTCAAGGGGCCTAGCAGGTGGGGGCAGGTTGTGGTGTAAACCACCGGGTCGCCTGCAACCAGGCTAATTTGAAAGGTATGCTGCCGTATGGTGACCCGTCGCGGTAAGCTCTGCAGAAAGGCGGCAGGCGTCCCTAGGTTGACGACTTCCGGGCCTGGCGGCTGGGGCGACAATTGTTGTTGTCTATCCCGCATCATCAATTCATCTTCGTCCCATAAGGTCTTATACAGATCGAGAAATATTTGCCCCACCTTGTTCGAGTCCTGCGGGGCGACGTCAGGGACGTGGAATTCCACTAGAATTTGAGTGTCGTCGTCTATCGGTGTCAGCGTTGTCCAGATCTCTGAGATTTGTTGCTGGTGACGATAGGAGCGGGCAACATAGCGTTGCCGAGGCAGGTCGATACAAAGCTCAACATGGCCGCTGTGGCTGGCCGAGGACCAGGTACGCCAGCCCCAATCGCCCTCCATATCCAGGCTGACGAAGTTAAAGCTGCCAGAATGTAACCAGGGTAAATGCGCCCAGTCCCTGACATTTTCCCAAACGCGCTCGAGGTTCGCCTTGATCAAGCGCTCATAACGGGCGACTCGAACCATGTTGAGCTGGTTTGGATTTTCGATGAGTGCTTGTGATTGCTTTGGTCCCATAAGAACGAGTCTATCGAGACTGACGGCGAATGGCTACAGGCCCTAAGGCTATTGAGCTGAATCAAAAAAATATGCACCGTTGCTCTTGAAAAGACATAAACTGACCTCAATTTAAGGAACTTGAGGGCGAATAGGACTCTAATGAGGCGTTCCTTTGAGATTTTTAGTCAACGAGTTGATGCATTAGAGCTTAGGAGAGCTTAGGCGTAAAAAACTTAATCAGCAATAATTAGTAAATATCAGTAAATATCAGTA